>CAMCXP010000072.1 GCA_945883395.1 Melioribacter roseus P3M-2 | reverse complement strand
GAAAGGCTCACGGCATGAACATCGCCATGATCAAGGGGCTGGTAGAGTCTGCCTCCGTCGAACAACTTCACGCAGCTGAAGCCTCGTTACTCAACGAGCAGCAGCCTGCCATCACGATACCAGGAGCGGATGAAGGCGAACGGCTCACGCACGTGCTTGCAGCAATCTACGTGCACGAGCGTGTAGCAGCCGAGGGTGTTGATACCATGACGGCTGTTCGTGACTATGCCAAGCGTGTACGAGCCTCGATCACCTAATTGGGGTCACTCGCGGACGAGGCGCGCCATCCATACCGACGTGCCTGCGCTTACACGAACCACGTAGGTGCCAGCCTCAACGTTGCCAAGCTCTATTGCGTACTCACGACGTTCATCATCGATCGGGGCGCGGAACGCAACCCTACCCATGATATCGATGAGTTCGAGCGAACGTGCTTGTGCGGCCGGCAGGACGACTGTTGCGCGTTCCTGCGCAGGATTCGGATACACTGTCAGTGATGATGCCGTTCGGTCGAGTTCGCCCTCGACTGACGTTGGATCCAGCGTGAGCACAAAATCAAACGATGTATTCCGGCACTTGTTACTGTTCTCAACATGGACGGTGTACGTGCCACTGGTCTTGGCAACGTATTCGCGTCCCGTAGCACCAGGAATATCCGTGCCGTCGAGCTGCCACTGAAACACAGTGATACCACCTACCGCAGACGAGCGAAGTGTGTCCAGACCACGTCGTGTAATCGTCGGCTTTGTCGGTGACGTGAGAATACTGATTGCAACTGGAGCCGATACCGCACGGCAGCCATTGGCATCTTCAACATTTACCGAATAGCTTCCGGTCTGTGCCACGGCACGCAGAACAAGGCGGCGTGTTGTGTCGCCATTCGACCAACGATACGATGCATACCCGGCATTTGCTTCGAGCACCACGGAATCACCAACGCAACCCGTCGTTGCTGTCACCCGAGTAATGGATGGTGTTGTCGCCGAACACTGCTTGACATCCACCTCCCACATACCACGACCAAACGTCGAGATACGCAGTGCATTGGTGATTGCATTCAGACGCATTCCGCTCACAGGTACTGCCGGCAATCCGGTACCGTACTTCTGCCAGAAGCCCGAACCTTCATCCGAAAAGAACACGCCTAAATCTGTTGCAGCGAAAAGTCGATTCGGCGTACCCCGTTGATACACAACAGCATTACATGGTACATTTGGCAGGCCTATACCTGAAGCATTCGTCACAGCGCCATTGACCACCTGCAATACCTTCTGTCCACCATTGAAACCACCGATCGCAACCCAGAACTTCTTTGGATCTGTTGGATGCACCTCGATGCCCATGATCGTGCCTGAGATACCGGTTTGTTGAGTCCAGGCTGTGCCGCCATTGGTTGTGTACCAGAGTGCAGAGTTGTACGACACATAGATGTGGTTGGGATTCGACGGGGAAACGGCAATCCATCGCATTGGGACGGTCGTCGCAATATTCGATATGCGAGTCCACGACATTCCGTTGTTTGTTGTCCTGTAAAGCTGACCATAGCCGATATAGGCTGTTCCCATCGTCTTGGGGTCCGAAGCAACTGGGGCAACCCAGGCGACGAGACTCTCGCCACGCTGATTTCGATTCGAGGCAAAGATCCAGTTCGCACCCTGGTTGGTGGTGCGGTAGAACTGACCATCATATTGACTGGCATACATGATTGACGGATCTACATTATCAATAGCAGCCATCATGCCGTCGCCATCAAGGGTGTGAACGAAGCTCTGACCGTTGTTCTTCGAGAGCGCTGTGCCATTATCCTGTGAACCACCGATGATAAGACTCGGATTTATGTCAGAAATTGCAAGACCATAATACTGCTGGATCTTGAGTCCATTGCTGCAGTCGCGCCACGTTATACCGCCATCATTTGAGCGAGCAACACCACCATCGTGTGTCGCAAACAAACGGTTTAAGGATGGATGATACTTCGCATAGTGATGATCAGCGTGCACCCACGGGGCACCAGATCCAGTCCAGTGTGCCGACAAGATCCACTGCTGTCCTGCCGTCGTAGTGCGCCACAAGTTGACACCGCCCACGAACATGTGATTAGCATTCGTTGGCGATATCTCCATCGAAAGATCATACCAGCCCTGTCCACCTGATCCTTGTCCGCTGGCATTCCAGTGGAGAAGGTTCAAGGATGTATTCACCTCATTAAAGGACTCAGCAGCGTTCGTTGAGCGGTACACGCCTGCAAGACCATTGGTTGATGCGTCTGATGCCACGGCACCAACCACGTTCGGATTGGCTTTCGACACAGCGAGGCGAATGCGATTTGCACGTGGAATCGAGAACGTCTCCTCCCACGTTACACCATTATCAATTGACCTGTAGACCTTTGCGTTACCATTGAAATTGAACGTCGATGTGTACAACACGTCCGGATTGGCTGGGTTGGCAACCAAATCGCGGAATGTACCATTGATGGATTGACGGAACGTTGTTCCACCATCAGTCGAGCGGAAGATGCCGCTAGACGACGCAGCCACAACCACGTTTGCATTCCGCGGATCAACAAACAACCGCCCGACGATTGCATTCTGCGAGGCCTCAAACGATAGACCCGTTGTCTTCCATGTTGCTCCACCGTCAGTCGTCTTGATGACGCCATAGCTGAACGCATCGTAGCCGGTCACGCTTCCTGGATTCGCACCGTTGACGTCGCCGGTAGCGACGTAGATGATCTTGTCGTTGTTCGGTGAAACCGCGATATCGCTGATACCGATCACGGGAATGATGTCGATGTTTACATACGACCACGTCGCTGCGCCATTGGTCGTCTTCCACACACCACCGGCTGCTGCACCTACCCACATGAGGTTTGGATCTTGGCGGGAGAACTCGATCACATTGACGCGACCGATTCCATTCCAGGATGAAATTTCGTTTGGCATGTCTGGAGCGATCGGACCAAGATCCTTCCACACTTTGGCAGCCATCACGGCATCTGTTGACTTCTCACGCTCAACACGCTGGTGCTCACGCGCGTACATGACCGGCGTCGGGAACGATCCATCATCCATGAGACGTCCCTGCCAGTACCACTCCCACCTGCGAAGCTGCTTGCTTGGCGTTACCGTTCCGTCGGCCTGTGGCTTTTCCAGCCGGGTGCGCAGCTCTGTGCGCGCCCGTTCAAACGCTGTCTGATCCCCTGCCTTTGCCTGCGCGATGAGTATTCCGAAGAGAGCCAGATAGAGTAGGGCGTTTCTCATGATGCCATGCGTTGTGTGAGTTTAGGTCCAAGCGTATGATGCTCTCGGATACGAAACTGTTACCAACTTTCGACCCGAGCGTGACAATTTACGACCGATATTTGCGCAGTCATTATGCTCACAGGAGAACAATTCATGGATACGGCATTCCTCAAACGCCTTCAGCAGGAACTCACCGACATTGATCAGGCCGGACTGTACAAGCGGGAGCGCATTATTACCTCCCACCAGGGTCCGGAAATCACGGTAGCTGGTGGCGAGGGATCAGTCCTCAATTTCTGTGCAAATAACTACCTCGGACTCTCTTCCCACCCCGACGTGATCGCTGCTGCGAAGACCTACCTTGACACCCGCGGCTTTGGAATGTCGAGCGTTCGCTTTATCTGCGGCACGCAGGACATCCACCGTGAGCTGGAGCAAAAGGTTGCCTCGTTCTGTGGCACAGACGACACGATTCTCTATGCGGCTTGCTTTGATGCAAATGGTGGGGTCTTCGAACCACTGCTTGGCGAGGAAGATGCTATCGTCTCCGACTCGTTGAATCACGCCTCGATCATCGACGGTGTTCGCCTGTGCAAAGCCAAGCGCTATCGCTATGAGTCGTGCAAGATGACAGAACTCGAGGCACAACTCAAGCAGGCTCGTGCCGACGGAGCTCGTTCCATCCTGATCGCTACCGATGCAGTGTTTTCAATGGACGGCACAATTGCGCCGCTTGATGCCATTTGTGATCTCGCAGACAAGTACCAGGCTCTTGTGATGGTCGACGAATGCCACTCAATGGGCTTCATGGGTGCACATGGTCGTGGTGTGGTCGAACACTGCGGAGTGACAGGTCGTGTAGACATCATCACGGGTACGCTTGGCAAGGCACTTGGTGGCGGAATCGGCGGCTTTACAACGGGTCGCCAGGAAATCATCGATATGCTTCGCCAGCGGTCGCGACCATACCTGTTCTCGAATTCGTTGCCACCGTCAATCGTTGGTGCCGGCATTGCTGTGATGGATCTCCTGAGCTCGACAACAGAGCTCCGGGATCGTCTCGAGCAAAACACGGCATACTTCCGCGAGGGCATGAGCAAGCTTGGCTTCGACATCGTGCCGGGCACACACCCGATCACACCGGTGATGCTCTACGATGCACCACTAGCGCAGAAAATGGCTAATCGCCTGCTTGAACTTGGTATCTACGTGATTGGCTTCTTCTATCCAGTTGTTCCAAAGGGTAAGGCACGTATCCGCGTGCAGGTGTCCGCCGCGCATACGCGCGAGCATCTCGACGCGGCTATTGCAGCATTTGCAACTGCTGGTCGCGAACTGGGAGTGATTCAATGATCATCGGTATCTGTGGTGCCGGCACCATGGGCCGGGGTATTGCTATCACGTCGCTGATGGCCGGACACACAGTCGTCCTTGTTGACCTCAGTGCCGACGCGTGCACTGCGGCTGTGGCCGCAATCACCAAGCAACTGTCATCAGCCGTCGAGCGAGGTAAGCTTGCACAGGCTGACTTCGAAGCGTGTCTGACACGCTGTTCGACATCGACCGATGTTGCTGCTATGGCACCGTGCGACATTGTGATCGAAGCCATCGCAGAGCGCCTCGATGCCAAGCATGCATTCTTCCAGTCGGTTGAGAAGGTTTGCCGGCCTGACGCGATTCTGGCCAGTAATACCTCGTCAATCAGTATCGCATCGCTCGCACGGTGCCTACATGATCCAACACGGTTTATCGGACTGCACTTCTTCAATCCCGCGCACATCATGAAGTTGGTGGAAGTCATTCGTGGTCCGCGCACATCCGATGCGGTTGTGCAGATCTGCGTGGAAACAGCTCGTGGTATGGGCAAGACACCAGTTGTAGCAAAGGACGCTCCCGGCTTCATCGTCAATCGCATAGCGCGGAACTACTACAACGAGGCGCAACGTGTTGTGATGGAGGGGGCTGCCACGATTGAACAGACCGATGCACTCATGCAGGGCATTGGGTTCAAGATGGGTCCGTTTGCACTCATGGACCTCATCGGCGTGGACGTCAACCTGGACGTCACGAAGTCGCAGTGGCAGCAGTTCTTCTACGAGCCTCGGTTCACTCCATCGTTGCTTCAGCAGCAGTATGTCGATGCCGGACTCCACGGAACAAAGTCGGGCGGAGGATTCCGTACTACACCGAGCTCTGAATGATCGGTCGCATCGCTCAGCGGTTTGCACAGTCGTTGCGTGGTGATGGGTTTTCCCGATTCTCCACGATCGTCTCGATCGCGAGTGTTGCCCTTGGCTGTATGGCACTGATCGTTTCGATGAGTATTCTGAAGGGATACGAAGACACGATCGAACGAACCGCGCTGCAGTTTACAGCCGACATCGAGATCAAACCTCGGTTCGGCGGTTTGCTCTCACAACCTGAGCTCCTCGCGCGCGAAGTGCGTCGAAATCCTGCCGTCAGTGCTGCTGATCATGTGATTGCACGCGAAGCGTTAGTGCGCAGCAATGTTGGGATTGATGGTGTGATGCTTGTCGGAATGTCAGCCGAGCGCTTGAACCGGCTCATGAGGCCCCTTATCGTACGGGGCGAATCAGCTATCCATCAGAACGAGGTGATGATCGGAAGTGGCCTCGCCGCTCGGTTGCATGCAGGCGTTGGTGATACGCTCCTTGTCTACTCATCAGATGAACAACGTGAAGCCCCTCGCGTGTTTCGATCGCGTGTTGGAGCAATTGTCCGTTGCGGTATGACGTCCTACGACGAGTCAGTGGTGATCTACCATCGAACCATGCTTGCGCAGCACTTGCGCCTCGATACGACAGCAGCTTCGAGTTTGCTACTCACCACCCACGGTCGCAACCAGCTCACTGATGTACAACAGGCGTTACAGCGTGCGTTAGGTTTCGATGTGATGGTTCTGACATACCGCGATTCATTTTCAGCGGTCTCATCGTGGATCGAGCTACAACGTGAACCAATTCCGATAATTCTCGGCTTGATTTCATTAGTCGCCGGATTGACCATGATCTCAACACTGCTTATTGCCGTTGTTGAGAAGGCACGATCCATTGCTATTCTGCTCACACTGGGATTGTCACCGATCCGGGCTGGACTCATCTTCGTGGTCCGCGCTGTCGTCATTAGCACGCTTGGTGCTGCTATTGGTCTGATCGTAGCCCTAGCGCTCCTCGGAATCCAACACATCTGGCATCCGATCACGCTTGATGGAGCACTCTATTACGTGAGTGAACTTCCTGTGAGTTTCCCGCTGATGCCCATGATCATCGTACCGTTAAGCTCGATAGCTCTTGCACTGATCGTTGGTCTTGTACCGATGGTTGTGGCTATGCGCGTCCGCCCTGCAACGGCTCTGCGGTTCGATTGATGACGTACTGATCGACGCTCACCTTGCCCGGACCATACAGCACGATGCAGACGCTCAAGACGAGATAGAGCAGCCCGAGCTCCTTGTCGCCAAAGGGATCACCACCGTGGAACACAAAGGTGATGATGATGAAGAGTACCGTAAGTGCAGCGGCTACTGGTCGGGTCAGGAATCCAACCGTCAGCAGGATGCCACCGGCAAACTCAGTGTATGCAGTGAGAACACCCAACAACCACGGCAACGGCCAGCCGCGAGATGCCAGTGCCTCGGAGAGGCCACTGGTTCCCTCAAACACCTTCGGTGTACCGTGATAGATCATCATCACGCCAACGAGCACGCGCAGTGCCGTGGGAACGACATGCGCCGCCCACGGTTGCGTGAAGAGTCGAGGGTAGGACGTGAGCATGCTCATCGCGCGGTCATGATTGTTGTGAGCGACATGTCGTGAATGGCCGCCAATTCGGCAACGGGAATCGAAACAAGATCTGCAACTTCCAGACGGTCGCCTGCTGTGATGCCCAACACTGTCGTTGGTACATCAGCCGCTGCACAGGCCGCTACAAGTGCCGCGACATGCTGTGGTGGAACCGACACAAGGATGCGGCTCGGCGCTTCTCCGAAGATGTCCGCCGCATGATGGGCAAACGGCACAGTGCAAACAGCACCCATACCGTTACCGAAGGTCATCTCCGCAAGGGCAACCATCAAGCCACCCTCGGAACAGTCATGCGCGGCGGTCACCAAGCCCGAACGAATCGCAGACAACACAACACGCTGTAGGCGCACTTCTTGATCGATTTCGAATGACGGCGCATCACCGGTGATCGTTCCATTGACAACCTTGAGATACTCCGAACCACCGAGTTCGGCACAGTTCCAACCAATCATGATGATCTGCTCACCAGCCGTATCGAAGTTGTTACCGATCACCGTCGAAACGTCATCAATCAACCCAAGCATACCGATTGTCGGCGTTGGGAAGACCGCATGCTTTTGCGATTCGTTGTGGAAGCTCACGTTACCACCTGTTACGGGTGTGTTGAGTGCACGGCACATATCGCCCATGCCACGAATGGCCTCAGCAAACTGATAATAGACTTCCGGATCGTATGGATTTCCAAAGTTGAGACAGTTCGTAATAGCCACAGGTTCGGCACCAACGCAGACGCAGTTGCGCGCTGCTTCAGCCACAGCCATCGCGCCGCCGCGATACGGGTTGAGATACACATACCGTGCGTTGCAATCCGTTGTGACGGCAACAGCCTTACCCGGCAACTCCCTTATTCGAAGGATCGCGGCATCGCCACCACTGCGCATCACGGTATTGTTGCCTACCTGTGAGTCGTATTGCTCATAGACCCATCGCTTGCTTGCAATAGTTGGCGATGCGAGCAAGCGCTTGAGAGCGTCAGTACATTGCTGTGCATCGAGATGTCCTCCATCATCGACAGGGCGTTGTGTGATGTCGAGGTAGGCTGGGCGACGTTGTTCGCGTGTATAGACCGGTGCTTCTCCGCCCAACACGAGCGAGACGGCTGGAATACGCACAACAAGACGATCATGACGCGTGAAACGCACAAAGCCATCGTCGGTAACATCACCGATGTGCACAAACGGCACATCCCATTTCACACAAATAGCAGCTGCAGCAGCCTCCATGCCCTTCTTCACAACAACAAGCATGCGTTCTTGCGACTCCGACAGCATGATCTCATAGGCGCTCATGCCCTGCTCGCGCAGTGGCACGTTGTCGAGATTAATCGACATCCCAACACCGCCCTTGGCGCTCATCTCAGCTGTCGAGCACGAAATGCCCGCAGCTCCCATGTCTTGCATACCCACAACAACACCGGCATCGATCAACTCAAGTGATGCTTCAAGGAGCAACTTCTCTGCAAATGGATCACCGACTTGCACGGTTGGACGCATATTCTCTGTTTCGGCATCGAACTCACGCGAGGCAAGAAGCGAAGCTCCGTGGATACCATCACGTCCGGTACTCGAACCCATGATGAAGACCGGATTACCTGGACCTTCTGCAGTTGCCGACGCCATGCGGTCGGCACGAAGCACACCAACAGCCATCGCGTTCACAAGCGGATTGTCTGTGTAACACCGATCGAAGTAGATCTCTCCACCAACCGTCGGTACACCAAAGCAATTGCCGTAATGTCCGATGCCATTGACAACACCCTTGATGAGGAACTTCGTACGCTCGGTGTCAGGCTCGCCAAATCGGAGCGAGTTCAGCGCTGCGATCGGACGTGCCCCCATCGTGAAAATGTCGCGAAGAATTCCACCAACACCTGTGGCTGCACCTTGGAATGGCTCAACAGCGCTTGGGTGGTTGTGTGACTCAATCTTAAATGCTATGCCGTATCCTTCTCCGATGTCAATAACGCCGGCATTCTCCTCACCGGCTGCCACCAGCATTCGTCCGCCCGAGCGCGGTAAGGTCTTGAGCTGCAGAATGGAATTCTTATACGAGCAGTGCTCGCTCCACATAACAGAGTATATGCCGAGCTCGGTGTACGACGGCGTGCGACCAAGTCGCTCGCACACGAGGGCATACTCCTGCTCGGTGAGACCAAGTTCTTTTGCAGTCTCAACAGTTACGTTGAGCTCACTGTACGGTAGTTGTTCAGTCATGGGATGGTAATGGTTGACGTCGTTGATCTTCGGCGGCAAAGCCAAATGCTGCCATTGATGCAATTGCTGTTAGGAGTTCGTCATTCGGAAGTTGCGGCCAGTGTTCCTTCACGTAGAACGTATTGTAGTTCCCTGTTCGGAACTGCTCGGAATCGATCACAATACGACAAAATGGAATCGTCGTCTTCATGCCAACAAGTTGGTACGCATCAAGTGCTTCGAGTGTTCGCTCGATACATGTAGCTCGGTCCTGCGCGTGCACGATGAGCTTGGCGACCATGGGATCGTAATGCACACTCACTTCATAGCCCTCATACACGGCCGTGTCGTTGCGAATTCCATCACCCGTTGGCAAGGACATATAACTCACGATCCCGGTGTCTGGAAGGAAGTCGTTGAAGACATCCTCAGCACAAACACGACATTCAATCGCGGCACCACGAGCTACTGCGTAATCTTCTTGACGCAACTCGAGAGGTTCGCCTGCTGCGATACGCAACTGGTGTTCAACGAAGTCGACTCCCGTTACCATTTCGGTCACCGGATGTTCGACCTGCAGCCGTGTGTTGACTTCCATGAAGTAAAACTCACCGCGTGCATCGAGAAGGAACTCAAGCGTTCCAGCGTTGGTGTACGATGCAGCTTGCACAAGTCGCGCTGCCGCTTCACCCATGGCCTTGCGGATCGCCGGCGTAACGGCCATTGATGGCGACTCTTCGACTACTTTTTGGTGACGGCGCTGCACCGAGCATTCGCGCTCAGGGAAGTACACCACAGATCCGTGATGGTCGGCAAGGATCTGGATCTCGATGTGCCGTGGCTCGACGATATAGCGCTCGATAAACACGCGATCATCATTGAACGATGTACGCGCTTCGTTCTGTGCCGTGAGGAATGCCGACTCAATCTCGGATGCATCTTCCACGATGCGCATGCCCTTGCCACCGCCACCAGCCGCAGCCTTAATGATCACAGGAAAGCCGATACGCTCAACAACGCTACGTGCATCGTCAAATGTCGATACGGCACCATCAGATCCCGGAGAAACAGGCACGCTCGATGCGATCGCCAGCGCACGAGCTGCCGTCTTATCACCAAGCATGGCAATTGCCTCAGGAGTCGGTCCGATAAACGTAATACCCGCAGCAGCCACCGT
>CAMCXP010000071.1 GCA_945883395.1 Melioribacter roseus P3M-2 | reverse complement strand
ACTACTTCGGTAAACACAAGTGTGTCGGTTCCGCTCAACCCAACGTCGGTGGTAACTCCTCGTACAATCCACGTGAGGACGGTGTCACAGGGGAGTAACCGCGCGCGTACGATCACTTCATACGGACCAACGCTTGTAGGAGTAACGTAACACGTAAGCGTGTGCGGATTTCGAAGTTGCTGTCTTGGTGTTAGGTCGCACGTCCCGGGACCAGTTACCGTTACACTGTCGACGGTCCATACCGTTGAATCAGAGGGAAGAATCGTTGCTTCAACCGAGAACGTTGTATCCCGGCATAGCACGAATGTCGCAGGTGGTGGAGGTTCGACGAGTGTGACGCGTGGATGTGTTACCAGGCCGTCGATGTCAACCCACATCGTATCGACACATGCGTCAATCCGTCCAACAAACCCCAGTCGGCCTGCACCACGAGGATACGTCGGACGCCAACGAATGCTGATTGGTGTTGACGTTGTATCGCTTGGAGTAAACGGAAGAGACATCAACGAGCGTGCGTCGTCTTCAGAAATGACATCTGTGATGACAAGACCGCCCAGCGGGAAGCGAAGGTTGATTACCGTATCATACTCGACGGCCGCGCAGGCTAGCAGTGGATTGAGCGTAACGCTTGTTGGAGTGACGCCGAATGACGCCTCGCCGCGAGAAATGGTGAACGAAGTCTCCACTGTCGTGTCGCATGGAGTGATGTCTACCTCGACATCAAACGTGAGCGTCGTAAGTGTCGTTGGAAGATTGATAGCAACGGGTATTCGTAGCTTTTCGCCGGGACCGATATCAACTGGGAGTGCGAGTGTGATGATTGCTCCCGGCGAACGGGATCGAACTGCTCGGACCGTTGCCGGCTTCTTGGAGTTATTGGTCAACCACAATGCATCTTCGATCTTCTCCGAACAGCCCGGTGCTGTGCGAGTTATTGCTGGGAACGCAAGGTCCCACTCACGATCAACTACTACCGTGCATGTGTCGTCGGAAACGCAACCGCGCTCGTCAATCAGCCGAATCACATACCGACGTGTTTCTGATGCGACAAATCCATACTCGAGTGTTGTACTGACGATACGGCCATCATCGCGCACCCACTGTACACGTGCGTATGCGCCCTGCGCTCGGGCTCGAAGTGATAGCGGTGTTCCCGGACAGACGATGGTGTCAGCAGGTGCTGTCGTCTGAATGTTGGGGATCTGCCCAACGTTTTCAGGGATCATCACGTTGAGCGCTATCTGGCCGTCATTACCGCGTGTGGCGAGATTAATGCGCTCGGCCTCCACAGTCCGTTGGAGATTGAGTCCGCATGCGCCGCCAGGCAACGCATACGATAGCCCCCCGCCAACACCGGGGCCTTCATAAAGGAACACTCCACCAGCTCCGCCAGCCCCATTGCCATGAATTGCGCCTGTACGAACGTTGCCACCAGCACCACCACCTGCAATTGCTGTGAGGCCACGCTGGATCTGTGTTGTCGCGAGATAGATCGTTCCACCAGCACCACCACCACCAGCACCGTCATTGCCGGCATCTGGTGCCGTGGTTCCGGACGCTGATATCCTACGAGCCATACCAATGATTGACGGACAGCGAATGATGACGATACCACCACCGTTGCCGCCACCTGTTCCGATGCTATTGTTGGTATGCCCAGCACCACCACCTCCGCCGAGGAGTAGTCGCGGATATCCGTTGATAACAGGTTGCACGGACAATCCACCCCGACCGCCGTTGTCGAAGTACCGTCCACATCCTTCGTATTGTGCACCACCGATACCACCTGCGCCGCCGTTGCCACCACCACCGCCACCTGCGTTATGATCGCAACCGCCACCACCGCCAGTAAAGAGTGGGGCAAGACCAGAGATTTGTGTTGGCAGCGCGTCGACGTAGGTTTCGCCCTTCATTCCTGCGCTGGGGGAATTGACGACTCCATCAGCAATCTTCGTAGAGCAGCCGACAGATCCATTCCAGATGCGGCCACCGCGAAAACCAATACCATCAGCTACAACATCGGCTTGCAGTGTGAGAACCGTCCGAACATCGAAAGCGATCACGCCACCTGTGCGACCATCCCATGGCTTGCCCATGACGTTCATGGTGGCAACTGCCTCGTCGTACACCGGCACACGCACACACTGCACGGCACCGGTTACATCGTAGGTGTGCATCAATGGGTGGGCAGTTGTGATTGTCGTACCAATGATGGTGTCGATCACAGCGTATTCGGTGAGACCAACCGTCTGTGTCGCATACGAGCCGCTCACAACGGCCCCCTTCATTTGCAGAAGCAGGATACGATCGCCCACACCAAAGCCATCAGCAGAGTCGATGGTGACATACGAGCGACAATCAACCGTTTGCACGGATGTTACACGTGCGTACGAATTGACGATGCCACCGATTGGGGTTTGTGCGCAGAGCTGGACAATCATGATGCACATGAGCGCCATTGTCAGCAATGTTCTGCGTACACACACCATACCCGTCACCTTCTGGGTCGGTTATACATTCTTTGCAATCTAGACAATCGCAGGGGGCTTTTCGGACAGTTGCAGCCCCTCGGAGCGCTGCACAACATAGTCGATTTCCCAATCACTCTTGAACAGCACGGCAGCTCGACCCTGATCATCATGCACCACGGGAGCGTTCGTTGACGGACGACCATCGCCGATAACCCAGCGCGTTCGTGTATATGGCAAGCGCTCGAGGCGAACCTGCTCGTTGTACTCGTTCTCCATCCGCCATGCGAAGAGCTCCATCTGGAGTTCACCGACGACGCCCACAAGTGGCACAGGGCTACCGTCCGCCTCGGTAAACATCTGGATTACGCCTTCTTCGCGCAACTGCTCAATACCCTTGCGGAAGGACTTCGAGAACGATCCTGTCGCCGGCCAGACCTTTGCGTAGATCTCGGGTGCAAACCGTGGGAACGATGGTATCGTTGCGTTTGATCGCTCGGTAATCGTATCGCCAACTTGGAATAAGCCAGGGTTTGTCAAGCCGATCACATCACCAGGATAGGCTACATCAATGATCTTACGATCACGTCCGAAGATTTCAAACGGATAGGTAAGCTTCGTTTCACGACCCGACCGTGGGTGGTGCGCCGACATGCCGCGCTCGAAGGTGCCGCTCACGATGCGCAGGAAGGAAATGCGATCGCGATGCGCCTTGTTCATATTGGCCTGCACCTTGTAGACAAAGCCAACGAACTCGTCACTTGAGGGCTCAATCGTGCCCGTCGACATTGTAAATGGTTGCGGCGTTGGAGCAAGATCGAGGATCGCTTGGAGGAAGTGCTCGATACCAAAGTTTGTGATTGCCGATCCCCAATAGACGGGAGTGCACTCTTCGTTGAGATACGCATCGCGTTCGAATGTCGGAATCACGTGGTCGACGAACTCGAGGTCCTCGAGAAGTTTGTTATGTGCAAGATCACCGATAGCTGAACGCAGCTCAGCGCTGCGGATGTCGCCGATTGAAACGGGTGCCTTATAGCGATTGCCCACCGTACGTTCGAATGCGTAGAGCGTCTGGTTGGTACGATCGAAGATCCCGCGGAAGTCTGGTCCGTTGCCGATCGGCCATGTGCGTGGAATCGCAGTGATACCGAGTGTTTGCTCAACCTCATCGAGGAGCTCGAGCGGATCCCGTGACGGACGATCCATCTTATTCATCAGGGTGATGATTGGGATCCCGCGATCTCGGCAGACCTTGAACAGTTTGAGTGTTTGTTCCTGAACGCCACGACCTGCATCAAGAAGCATGATGGCCGAGTCGACGGCCATGAGCGTCCGATAGGTGTCTTCTGAGAAGTCTTGGTGACCTGGCGTATCAAGGATATTCAGGAGCAGACCGTTGTAGTCCACGCGCATTGCACTTGACGATACCGAGATGCCACGCTTCTGTTCAATCTCCATCCAGTCGGATGTCGTCGATTGATGCTTACCACCGGTGACTGCTCCTGCCTTGTGGATTGCACCAGAATAGAGCAGGAGTTTCTCCGTAAGCGTTGTTTTACCGGCATCCGGGTGGCTGATGATAGCCACCGTTCGTCGGCGGTTGATTTCGGAAGTGAGGTCGGACATAGCCGACAAAGTTACGGCTTGCCGGGGCGCAGTGGCGACTTTTCCTCAACCTTCTTCGAGATGCTAAAGAGAATCGAAGCGCCGATACGAAGCGGGGACACCGACCAGGAGGCATCAGAGACGAGGTTGGTAAACATTGGCGCATAGCTGACTTCCGGCACGAGATGCAGTGTTCCGTTGGCATTCATGGGGAGCACATAGCGGAGTCCGATGACTGCACCTGCCTGCACCGAGCTTGTGTTCGGGAGATCGCCGGTCGTTGCGTTGCGAACCGTCGTGCCATCTTCAAACCGAACAGGTTGCGTTGGATCGGCAATACGTTCATCTTGCGAGTATGTGGCCGAAAGCACTGTGCCAACACGAAGACCGGCCATAACGTCGAGTCCGCCCGCGATGCGATATGTCAGCACTGGTTCGACAACGACATAGCCCTGGGACGATTCGAGGGTATGACGGAGGGTTGTAGACTCCACCGTGTTCCCGACGCGAATGGTTGTTTCTTCATCTGTTGTGAACGTCACAGAGGCTGACTGAAACAACACGCGGGCCGAGAGTTCGAGCTTCGATGCCAGCGGAAGCTCGATGACGCCTCCAAGGATAACGCCAGCGCCCGATGTTGAGCTGTACGACCCACAGCACGTCGGAACAGTAGGCAGTGTAAAGCCAGGGGTGCCGTTCACAGTGATAGCGTATGCGCCAGTGAGGCCTACAGAAAACTGACGCTGATCGACGGTCGCTGGAGCTGGCTCAACAATCTTTGTTGGCTCAGGGCGCGGCTGCGACATGGTTTCCTGTGCAACAGAGACGCTGACGGAACCACACATCAGTGCGAGCGTAAGTGCGACGAGTGAGATCTTCATGCGATGTGTTCCTTATCAGCGTTGAACAACGATGGAGTTCTTGAAGGTCGAACCCAGCGCTTGCGTGGTGAGCAAATACAGTCCTGATCCGAGCGTACGAACATCAACAACAGCTTGTCCAACACCGGATGCATCCGGTGTGATCGAGCCAGATGCAACTTCAACACCCACATAATTTGAAAGCGTCCACACAATCGGAGCTGTGCCGGCACCACGAACCGCGACTGTGAGTTCTGTTGACGCAGGAACAGGGAAGACGCGAATACCGAAGCCTTCGCGTTCTGGTCGAAGGAAGCGATCACCGCCTGCTGCGCAGATGTCGGTGATCATCACTTTGCCATCTCGTGCGGTCACTGCCGCAGCTGCTCCATTCGTCCATGCGAAGTCGGTCAACGTCAGCATGGTCATATCAGCTGTGCCGAGAATAGCCGTAAAGTTTAGCTCGTGTAGGACGCCGAGCGAGTCAGCGCCGCGCGTACCTGCGATGTCAATGGTGCATGGAGTGAGTTGTCCTGCTTGATAGCAGTCGGGCGATCCTGTGCCTGAGCCAACAACAACCAGTGGGTTGTAGGTAACCTTCGCAGTCCACGCATACAGGTTGTTCGCATTAAGGCCGTCAGAAGATGTAATCCGTACCGGCACTTTGAAGATGTCGCCTGTCTTGACGGCGACCGAATCGATCGCGATTGTACTCGCAGCTGGTCGCGTTGTTTCGCATGTGCCGGTGAACGAGGTCACAGCACTGAGCGTGCAAGGCCTAATCACACTAGCTTCAATGGTATCAGCAATCGTCGCACGACCACCGCAGTTTACACGGTAGTCTACTTCAACCACAGCGCCTGGAAGCAGCTCGATGATTCCCGATGGACGGGATGCCATGATGAATGCGTTCGGAGTACGAGAAAGCACCGTTACAAGAAGTGTGTCAGTGCCATTGTTTGTAAACCGCGTTGTGCCCGTGGCATTACCAGGAACTGCGCCAAGTGCGATGTTCACGTTCTCCGCAAGGAGTGAAGGGGTTGTCTTTACGCCACTCAAACGGATAACCTGACGGACGTCGCATGGTTGGAAGACAACCACGATGCTATCGATCAACACACCGTCGGCTGCTGGCGTCCATGTTACATCAAACTCCACGCGCTGACCGGGCGCAAGAGCTTGGTTGTTGGAGAGTGTTGTCGTGATCGATGTTGATGTCGCGACTGAGACCACAGAAGCGGTGCCGGTTCCTTCGAAGGTTACAAACCCCACGCGTGTGACCGATGTTGTCGGTGTGCAACGTGAAAGTTCACCGAAGTCTATCTGCGGCGGCGTGCTAAAGGCTAGTCCGCTCTTGACTGCACGAATGCGCATCGGTATGCTAATATCACATGGCATGACCACAGCCGTACCCGACACATCGAGGTTGCCCGGAGCAGGAGGTCGGACCGTGCATGATGATGTTATGCTCGACTTCGCGGGAATACGAATAGTGCCACCGGGGTTGAAGAACACCGATCCCGATGGCGGGAATGTGAATGTTACTTCGACAGATGAAGTGTTCTCGATCGTGAGTGTCGTATCACGCTCCACTTCACACCCTGTAAGCGTGCCGATATCGAGATCTGTCCATGACAGATTGACGGTGACATCAGACGAGATCGCGTTGAGATTCACCCGCAGTGTGTCTGAGCACGTTCCTGCTGTATATGGGAACTTCGCGACATCAATGAAGGTGCCAGTCGTTGATGGGTCGTACTGGAATACCACAACCTGCTGTTCGTTCGGCTGCAGCGTTACGGTTGATGTGGGAGAAACAATCGTGAATGGAGCAACTGCTGCACCAGGTAGAAGCGTGATTGCGTCGTTCCCATTGTTGCGAATGACCGTTGAGTCGCGCTTTGCAGCTTGGTTGCACGTAACATCAGCGCCGAAGCTCACGGTACCCGGGATAACTGTGGCCTTAACAGCAGCCTTTGTGACGCGATAGTTGTACTTCGCGACCCAATTGCATGGCAATCCGCCGAGCGTAAAGGAACCGTTGATGGTTCCCGACGTTGCCGGTGACACGCGCACGCGGAGCGTCTGGCCGTCGAGTGGTGCAACCACGATTGGTGCAGCTAATGATGTGACGAGGCTGATGCGAGGATCGTCCGGCGTGAACGTCGTGATTCGAATCTCCTGAGGACCAGGATTCTCGATGGTAATGTCGGCTTCGCCCGAGCTCGTGCAGGCGTCCAAGCTTCCAAAGTCAACGAGAGCCGGCGCGATCACGGGCTTCGGATTGACGATGGTCACCTTAATCGTGTCCTTTGCAGAACAGCCAGCAGTATCAGTGAGTGTGACTTCGTAGTCTGTAGTAGCAGCTGGGTTGACGCTCGGTGTGCGAAGTGTATCGTTGTCGATCGCTGGCAAGCCCGCACCAATGCGGCGCCATTTGTACTTGTAGGGAGGAGTTCCACCGCTGCCGGTAGCTGCAATCTGCACGAGCGTGTTGATGCACCCCGTTGTGTCGTTCCCCGCGCGTACGGATGGTTTCGGATTCGACCCAATGACGACGGTGTCTCGATAGCGGCAACCATCGGTGGTGGTGCAAACAACCCAATACGTACCGGCTTGGGTGACATTGATGTTACGGGTAGTAACGCCGGTCGACCAGAGGTACGATGCAAAGCCAGCAGGGCCAACGAGCTGACGTGAGTCAACGTCGCAAAGCGTTGATGGACCATTCGGCTGAATCGTCACAATAGAGTCGCGGCAATTGCTGAAGTACGACACAAAGCCGTTAAAGCGCAGCGTGTCTTTGTCGAGCTTCGAGGAGTCCTGGTATGCTCCAGGAGTTGTGGCCATGCGATACGAACTCACGCGTCCAAGGAACACCACGTAGGCATTCTTCTCGCATGAGACATCAACAAGAAGATCGCTGCCGTAGTCGGTATTCGGTGGTGGGGCCGGCCCGCCAACGGGCGGTACAGGCGGATTGTCCTGCGAAGGTGCTCCGTAATACGAACCGTAGATCACGGCCGTTCCACCGGGATTCATCTGACCAATCAAACCGTCGAAACCACCGCCGACAACATTGAGTGTCTTCTGAATTGCGTCGTTTGAGATCGGAGGATTTGTCGACCGTGTGTAACCGGCCACCCAGATGTTGTTGCTCTTATCAATGGCCACGCCATAGAGTCCGTCGAGTGAATCACCGCCATAATAGGTGGACCATTGCACGGCACCTGCGGCGGTGTACTTACGAATGTAGCCATCAGTGAATCCCGTGCGGGTCGCTTTGTACGGTGTAACCGTTGGGAAGTCATTGCCAAGAGTCTGTCCGACCACAACCACAGCGCTCGTGCTGTCGATTGCGATGTCGTTGACTTCGTCAAGATTGGACGTTCCAAACATGGAGGCCCAGACGCGACCAGCTGTTGGATTGAACTTGACAACAACGGCGTCTTCGATTCCCTTGAACGTCGTTCCGTCTGTAACTGGGAATGCTCCATTCTGCGTAAGACCGGTGAACACAACGTTGCCCTGAGGGTCAAACGCGATGCGACCACTTACTTCGAGTTCATCGCTGCCGTAAAACACGAGATAGTCATTCTGCCAGCGATTTGCTGGCGTGGGCTTCGGCTTCACCACGCTTACGAAGATGTCTGTGTTGTTGAACGTGCCGAGTGTCTTTTTCCAAGGGGCATTTCCTGTGTTGCCACCGAATGACGGACTCCGCGTGTAGCCAACAACGGCGATGCGGTTTGCATTGACGGCAATACCTGTGAGCACGTCCGCTTCACGTCCGGAATACTGCCAGCTGTCCGACCACGCGCCGTTTGCGTCGAGCGAAAGTACCACTCCGTCTGTGCCCTGAACGCTATCAACGGGATACGCATTTGAGCCGAGTTCGATATTGGGGAGGTCCTTCGAGTTCGACTGACCGCAGACCCAAATCACACCCTTGGCATCGGTTGTTACATCGAATAACTTGTCGTTCAGCGACCCACCGTAGAAGGTGTGCCATTGAAACGTCCCGAACTCGTTGAACTTGGCAACGAAACCGTCGATGTTTGCCTTGAGGCGACGCTGGAGCACGCCCGGTACACTCGGCATATTGGTGGCAGTTGTTGAACCAGCTACGATCACATTTCCTTGCGGGTCCACAGCAGAGCGAAACTCATCAATGCTTTGATTGAAGCCGTAGTAGGTGGCCCACACACGTTGCGGATCCACGATCAAGGTTGCCGAACGATCGTACTCGCCAATGACGAATCGCACAGACTGACCAGAGATGTCAAACGAGGATGGGATCACAGATCCTGCTTTACCGTCGGCCGTTGCCGTTACAACATACGGAGCGCGTTCACCGATCGTACCGAGAGGTGTCGCGATCGAGAAATCACCGTTCTGCTGCAGCGTCGGTTGTGCTCCGCCATCATATGCGAAGGCGATACTACGAGGGTCTGCACCCGGATGTACCACAAAGTCGTACTTCACACCTTGCAGTGTGAGATACATGCGGAGGTCGATGCCTGGCCAAACGTCGTGATACACGAGGGTCGAGTGGAGATTGGCTCGCGACCCTTTTTCGCTCATGCCAGGGAGGATGTAGCGAACGTTACCTGGCACCTGCTGAAGGCGCTCAAGGCGCGGGGAAGGGTTGCTTCCGATCAGGCGCATATCGACGCGAAACTCGTCGACATCGTAGGTCCGTTCGAAGGAGCGAACCGAGGTGTCAGCCTGCACACGTGACAGGGCGATATGAAGGCCGGTGGCGTGAACATACGCCACTGCACCCGGCAGCGAAACGGTAGCATCGACATACGTTGCCGCACGTCCATCGGAGAAACGGGCTTGCCCGACATTCTCGACAAACGCTGGTGGCGTAGTTGAGTGAGCTCTACGCGATGGCGAAACTCCTGCCTGCATGGTGATCGTCGAGGCGGCAAGCGCCAAGACGAATGCAAGGGTGGTGAGGACGGACTGCATGCTTACTCCGGATTCAAAACACGGGATGAACAGCGAGAATACGACCAATCGTCCATACGGCAAAGTCCAACGGGTTTGGACTTTCCGTATCATTGAATGTCTCTCAGCCCCTTTGCCATCGAGAATTCACCTGCGCATGACAACGATTGAAACGCTGTCGAGCGTCAACGGACGCGCACTCCTTCGGGATATATACCAGGAACTCCGCTTCGAGCGGCAGGCAGGGGCATTGGCCGCACTGCGCTCGATGTGGTCCATCTGTACCACGGAACGGGAGCTCATCCGCACCACCAAGCGTGATGTGGTAGTGCTTCATCCTTTGGGCCTCGTCTCCGGAACGACGCTCTGGATGCAGGAAATCGTGAGCCGATATTTCTATTCGCCAATCAATGCGTTTGTGTACTTCGGTGCCGCGCTGCTGCTTGTGGCAGTCGGGTTAAATCGCACGCGAGTGGTCGATACGCCATCGTTGGTGGTTGCAGGGATCATCCTTGAGGCCGTCCTACTGATGGTGTTGTTCCTCGTGATGTTCTTCACGCCTCCCGAT
>CAMCXP010000070.1 GCA_945883395.1 Melioribacter roseus P3M-2 | reverse complement strand
ATATTGCGCAATGACGTTGTTCCGAACCGTTGAATTTCGTGCGTTTTTGCAGCTGCGTTTGTTCGTTGCCATGGGTTGGTACATGCAAGCGCTTGTCGTTGGGTGGTACGTGTACGCGCTCACGAACGACCCTGTGTATCTCGCATTCGTCGGACTTGCCGAGGCGATCCCTGCGATCGGCCTCGCATTGCCGTCGGGATATTGGGTCGACAAAATGGATAAGCGCAAGGGGATTCGCGTTGCGCTCGTGATGATCATCGTCTCTGCGATCGTCTCAGCGATTCTTGTGCAGGATGAGACGGTGGGTGTGCTTTCGTCGCAGCAGATCGTGTGGGGTCTGCTCGCGATGGTCATGATCAACGGTGCAGCGCGTGCGATATATGGTCCGTCGATGTTTAGCACGCTCGGACAGATCGTTGCGCGCGAGCACGTAACGCGCGCGTCGGCGTTAAGCAGCAGTGCGTGGCAGGGGGCGATGATTGCAGGCCCCTTGCTCGGTGGAATCATCTACGGCGCATATGGCGCTGATGCTGCGGGATACAGTTACGTTGCTCTTATGCTCGTCGGTGCGTTTGGCGCGTTGCGACTAACGCCAAAGCCGCCCATTGTTGGACGGCAGCGTGCGTCAATGCGTGAGGACCTCACACTCGGACTGCGTTTTATCCTCCAGCGTCCCGTGATTCTTGGCGCGCTCTCGCTTGATCTCTTCGCGGTATTGTTTGGCGGCGTTGTTGCGCTGTTGCCAGTGTTCGCAAAGGACGTGCTGCACGTAGGGGAAAGCGGCCTCGGCATATTGCGATCTGCGATGAGTGTTGGGAGTGTCACGGCCATGGCCGTCTTCTCCATGCGTCCCATTCAGCGCAATGCCGGACGGTATCTTCTGTGGTCTGTAGCAGGCTTTGGTGTGTGCATTCTCGCCTTTGCGTCGAGCACTGTGTTCTGGGTAAGTGTCGCCATCCTTGTGCTTGCCGGCGCGTTCGACGCGGTCAGCGTTGTTATCCGAGGCACAATTCTGCAGCTCGAAACGCCTGAGGAAATGAAGGGGCGAGTAGCCGCAGCCAACACCATGTTCATTTCAAGCTCCAATGAACTTGGAGCTGTTGAAAGTGGCATAGCGGCCAAGTTCTTCGGTACCGTGCCAAGCGTCTATCTCGGCGGGATAGCAACGCTGCTTGTTGTAGCTGTCGTTGCCTGGCGTAATGCTCCACTCCGGCGCATGCATATCGACCACCGATAGGCGAGACTACGTGCGGTCGGGCGGGTGAACTACCTTGTTGAATACCATCGACCACAACGCGCCGCCTGCCAGCTTAGCGCCGAACTGCATCAGCACAACCAGAGGCATGAGGGAGCCAAAGGCCATAGTTGGGAACACCAACGAATCGACGGCTGACCCAGCAATATTCGAGAGGTTGGCCCTGCGGAGCCACGAGCCCCGTAGGCGCGAGAACACAAACCAGTCGGCCATTCCGGCAAGTGCGAAGGACGAAGCCGAAGCCATGGCGATATTGCCCGCTGCTCGATCAAGCAGATACGTGATGCAGCCCGAGCCCGCTATCAGCAGACACATCTGCCAGCCCCGTAAACGCAACTGTAGATAATCCCGCAGTGTGAGATCAAACCCGATGAGGAAGAACGCAACAATGCCGGTAGCCATCGGACCAAACACGCCGATGATCATGTTGGCCACGACCAGGACTGCGGCATAGAGTGCGAGGGCGAAGGCTGTACTCATAATCTGCAAGAATAGGGGGCTTGCACAGTTCACTAATTCACCTTTTACCCCTATCTTCGTAGTCTTTACCGCTTTTCAACATTTTTTCTTCGGTGACCTGCTATGGCAGACATATCGAAAGTCCGGAACATCGGCATTAGTGCCCACATCGACTCCGGCAAGACGACGCTGTCTGAGCGCATCCTCTTTTACACGGGGAAGATTCACGCGATCCATGAAGTGCGCGGCAAAGACGGCGTTGGCGCCAAGATGGACTCGATGGATCTCGAGCGCGAAAAGGGCATTACAATTCAATCCGCTGCAACGTATTGCACCTGGGGCGACTTCGACATCAACCTGATCGACACTCCTGGTCACGTGGACTTTACAGTCGAGGTTGAGCGTGCGCTTCGCGTGCTTGACGGCGCTGTGCTTGTGTTGTGCTCAGTGGCTGGCGTCCAGTCACAGTCTATTACTGTAGATCGCCAGATGCGCCGCTATAGCGTTCCGCGTGTCGCGTTCATCAACAAATGCGACCGTCAGGGGGCTAACCCAGATCGAGTTGCTGACCAGCTTCGCGAAAAGCTTGCACACAATCCGGCGTTCGTAACCTACACGATCGGGTTGGAAGACAAGCTCGAGGGCGTTATGGATATCATCAACATGCGGGCGCTGTACTTCGACGGCGAGGGTGGTGTTGATGTCCGCAATGAGCCGATCCCGGCCGCACTCGAAGCAAAGGCAAAGGAACTTCGCCACAAGCTGATCGAAGTTGCATCGGACTTCGACGACACGCTGATGGAGAAGTTCCTCATGGACGAGCCGGTAACGGCACAAGAGCTTACAGAAGCTGTTCGCAAGGGTACGCTGTCGCTGAAGATGACGCCAGTGTTCTGTGGCTCAGCATACAAGAACAAGGGTGTTCAGACGCTTCTTGATGGCATCACTTCGCTTCTGCCAGCTCCATTTAACATCAAGAACGAAGCTCTCGACCAGGACAACAACGAGCAAAAGGTAACGCTTGAAAGCGATCCATCGAAGAACCTCGTCATGCTTGCATTCAAGCTTGAAGACGGTCGCTATGGTCAGCTTACGTACATGCGTGTTTACCAAGGCACCATCAAGAAGGGCGACACCATCATCAACATTGCCAACGGCAAAAAGGTGAAGGTTCCGCGTCTTGTCCGTATGCACTCGAACGAAATGCACGATATCGACGAATCGGTTGCAGGCGATATCGTGGCGATGTTTGGTGTGGACTGTGCATCTGGCGACACGTTTACAGACGGCACCGTGAATTACACCATGACATCGATGTTTGTTCCAGAGCCGGTGATTGAGCTTGCAGTAGCACCAAAGGATAAAGCAGGACAGGTGCACTTCTCGAAGGCACTTAACCGCTTTACGAAGGAAGACCCAACGTTCCGCGTAATGCGTGATGAAGAGTCGGGTGAAACGATCATCAAGGGCATGGGCGAGCTTCACCTGGAAATCTACATTGAACGTATCCGCCGTGAGTTCAACACTGAAATCACTGTAGGACGTCCGAAGGTTGCCTTCCGCGAAACGCTCACGCAGCGTGCTGATTTCAACTACACACACAAGAAGCAAACAGGTGGCTCGGGTCAGTTCGCGCGCATTGGTGGCTTCATTGAGCCGCTTCCGGGTGATGCGATTGAGAACTACGAGTTCGTCGACGACATCGTAGGTGGTGTGATTCCGCGTGAGTATGTGCCAGCCTGCGACAAGGGCTTCCGCGAGTCTATCGTAGAAGGTTCGTTGATTGGCCAACCGGTTGTGCGCGTTCGCGTAACGATCAACGATGGAGCGACGCACGCCGTTGACTCGTCGGAAATGGCCTTCAAGACGGCCGCTATCATGGCATTCCGTGAAGCGTACGCTGCTGCGAGGCCAACCATCCTCGAGCCGATCATGAAGCTCGAGGTGTCGGTGCCTGAAGAGTTCCAAGGCTCGGTTATCGGCCAGCTCAACCAGCGACGCGGCGTGATCATGGGCACTGATTCTGACGTAGGCTACGTAACCGTTGAGTCGGAAGTGCCGCTGTCGGAAATGTTCGGGTATTCAACAGACCTCCGCTCGGCAACACAAGGTAAGGGCGAGTTCTCGATGGAGTTTAAGAAGTACCAGCCGGTACCTCGCAATATCCAAGAAGAAATGGTCAAGGAACATCAGAAGAAGCGCGCAGAAGGCAACAAGTAAGCCAGACGGCAGAACGACGTAAAGATCTTCCCCGTTACGTAGGCGTTTAGACGCGCGCGTGACGGGGAAGTCTCGTTTAGGTCAGACCCGTATTTCAACATATCCACACAAACTTGCTGCTGTTATTTGGTTTTAACCCAGCAACCATATACTTTTGCAGGCTCTACTGGCGCGAATGCATTCATACGCGCAGGTTGCGTCATCAACGAACTCTCCATACTGGCAGAACGAAATGCCTACGATCGCCCAGCTTGTCCGTAACGGACGTAAAGTTGTCATTGAAAAGAGCAAATCACCGGCTCTTCAATCATGCCCGCAGAAGCGTGGTGTGTGTACACGTGTGTACACCACAACACCGAAGAAGCCAAATTCAGCTCTCCGCAAGGTTGCTCGTGTGCGCCTTTCAAACGGAATTGAAGTTACGGCGTATATCCCGGGTGAAGGCCACAACCTCCAGGAGCACTCAATCGTGCTCATCCGTGGTGGCCGTGTGAAGGACCTTCCTGGTGTACGTTATCACATCGTACGTGGTAGTGCTGACACGCAGGGGGTAGCCAATCGCCGTCAGGCGCGTTCGAAGTACGGAGCGAAGAAGCCAAAAGCTGGTGCAGCACCAGCAGGAAAGAAGTAAGGAGAAAACCACATGCGTAAGAAGCGTTCAGACAAGCGTCGCACCATGGCAGATCCACGTTTTAACGACGTGATGATCGCCAAGTTCGTGAACAACATCATGATTCAAGGCAGGAAGAACACGGCTCGCAAGATCGTGTACGAAGCACTTGACATCGTGGGTAAGAAAACAGAAACCGATCCGATTGAGATATTTCGCAAGGCAATTCAAAATGTCTCGCCTGCTATCGAGATCCGTCCGCGCCGCGTCGGTGGTGCAACGTATCAAGTGCCGATGGAGGTACGCGAAGAGCGTCGATCGGCACTAGCGATTCGTTGGATTAAGAAATACGCTTCGGAGCGTCGCGATCGTTCGATGGCCTCGAAGCTTGCCAGCGAGCTGCTTGCAGCATCAAATGGCGAAGGTGGAGCGATGAAGCGACGCGATGAAATGCACCGTATGGCAGATGCTAACCGCGCGTTCGCGCACTTCCGCTGGTAAACTGCGGAAGCGTTCTTTGAAACTGTGAAGATAGACGTGAGGTACTGACGACATGTCTCGTTCCGTCGACATCGGCCTTGTGCGAAACATTGGCATCATGGCTCACATTGATGCTGGCAAGACCACGACCACGGAACGAATCCTGTACTACACAGGAGTGCTCCACCGGATGGGCGAAGTGCACGAAGGCACGGCGTTCACCGATTACATGGAGCAGGAAAAGGAGCGCGGGATTACGATCACATCGGCTGCGGTCACGTGTACGTGGCAGGGTCATATGATCAACATCATCGATACTCCTGGGCATGTTGATTTTACTGCTGAAGTGCAGAGGTCATTGCGTGTACTTGATGGAGCGATTGGCCTCTTTTGTGCAGTCGCTGGAGTCGAACCGCAATCCGAGACTGTGTGGCATCAAGCAAACCAGTATCATGTGCCGCGTATTGCATTTGTCAACAAGATGGACCGTGTGGGTGCAAATTTCCACCGGGTTCTCGAGATGATGCGAACGCGATTAGGCGCAACGCCTGTTGCGGTGCAATTGCCCATTGGTGCGGAAGACACGTTCGTGGGTGTCGTCGATTTGATTGATTGCAGTGCAATCGTGTTTGATCGCGACAACGGTGAGCGTTTCGAGATGAGCGATGTGCCAGCGAACATGGTCGACAGTGTCAATACAGCACGACAAGAACTTGTAGAAGCGATTGTTGAGCACGACGATGCACTGCTAGAGCGCTACCTTTCAGGCGGCGATATCGAGGCGTCTGAGCTTCGTGCAGCACTTCGACGAGCGACTCTTCATCTGAAGGTTACGCCAGTGTTTTGCGGAAGTGCCTTTAAGAATAAGGGCGTACAGCAGCTTCTTGACGGTGTTCTGGCATACTTGCCATCACCAACCGATGTTGGGAACACGCACGGGCACAACGTGAAGAATCACGACATCGAAGAAACACGAAGGCCAGAAGATAGCGAAGCATTTTCGGCTCTCGCTTTCAAAATTATAACGGATCCATTTGTTGGACGATTGACGTTTGTTCGGATCTATTCCGGAACAATCAAAGCGGGCGAACAGCTCTACAATGTATCACATGACAAGAAAGAACGTGCAGGCAAGATTCTGCGCATGAGTGCGAATAAGCGTGAAGAGCTCGACGCAGCATATGCAGGGGAGATTGTGGCGATTCCTGCAATGCGATCAACGAGAACAGGAGATACACTCTGTGACCCAAAGCAGCCAATTCTTCTCGAAAGTATACGGTTCTCAGAGCCAGTCATCAATCAAGCGGTTGAGGCAAAGACTCTGGCGGATCAGGATAAACTGACGGAATCCTTACATCGGCTCTCTGAAGAAGATCCGACGTTTCGGTTCCATACCGATGCTGAATCAGGCCAAATTATCATCTCCGGCGTAGGTGAGCTCCACTTGGAGATCCTTGTAGACCGGTTAAAACGTGAATTCAACGTCCCAGTTAAAGTGGGGAAACCTCAAGTTGCTTACCGAGAGACCATTTCCAGTGTTGCACGTGCGGAGGGCAAGTTCATCCGCAGTAACGTAGGAAAAAATCAATTCGGACAAGTCACGATCGAAGTACGACCAAATAATTCAGGAAAAGGTCTCGAATTCAGCAATGAGCTCGCACCAGGGATACTTCCGGAATTGTTCGTCAAGAGTGTAGAGAAAGGGGCTCTCGAAGCCCTCAAAGTCGGACCGCTCTCAGGATACCCCATGATTGATATCGTGGCCGTCCTAGTGGATGCGGCATACAATGAAGAAGACGCAACGGAAACAGCATATGCTGTCTCCTCCTCGATTGCCGCCAAGGACGCATCCAGACAGGCAAACCCTGTCATCATGGAGCCCGTCTTCGCAGTCGAGGTTGTTACGCCCGAGGATTACGTGGGCGAGGTCATTGCAGATCTCAGTTCACGTGGAGGAATGGTGCAGGGAATTTCCCAGCGCGATATACTCCAAGTTGTGACGGCTCTGGTGCCGCTGTCCCAATTATTCGGCTACGTAACACAGTTGCGATCGCTCACGCAGGGCCGTGGATCGTATACCATGAATTTCCATGGATACGAGCCAGTGCCTCATCGTCGCTAAACAGCGACGTGCGTCAGTGACACGCAGCGCACCCGCCAATTTGAAAAGATTGGTGTCGGGATGGGCTTTTTTTTGCTTCTACGTCAGAAACTTTTCGTACCTTTGTTTTCTGTCTCAAGCACAACGAACCAATTAATCATTTCACAACTCACTCAACGCAACCTGAGGAGTAGGCATCATGGCCAAAGAGAAATTTGAGCGGAATAAGCCGCACGTGAACGTAGGAACAATCGGACACGTAGACCACGGCAAGACAACTCTCACCGCAGCTATCACAATGTGTTTGGCATCGAAGGGTCTTGCGGAAATGCGTTCGTTTGATTCGATCGATAACGCGCCAGAAGAAAAAGCACGCGGGATCACGATTGCTACTGCACACGTTGAGTATGAGACGGAAAACCGTCACTACGCACACGTTGATTGTCCCGGCCACGCTGACTATGTGAAGAACATGATCACTGGTGCCGCACAGATGGACGGCGCCATTCTCGTTGTTGCAGCGACTGACGGTCCGATGCCTCAGACACGCGAGCATATTCTTCTTGCTCGTCAGGTGGGTGTACCACGCATGGTGGTATTCATGAACAAGGTTGACATCGCTGATCCGGATCTTGTAGATCTCGTAGAAATGGAAATCCGCGAACTTCTTTCGAAGTATGATTTCCCGGGCGACGACATTCCAATCGTCAAGGGTTCGGCGCTGAAGGCACTCGACGCTGCATCAAGTGGTCAGGGTGCAGATAGCCCAGACATGCAATGCATTTTCGAACTCATGGCAGCGGTTGACTCATACATCCCAACTCCGCAGCGTGATGTCGACAAGCCATTCCTCATGCCAGTTGAAGATGTGTTCTCGATCACAGGTCGTGGTACAGTAGGTACAGGCCGTATTGAGCGCGGTATCGTTAAGGTTAACGAAGAAGTTGAAATCGTTGGCTTTGGTCTTCAAAAGAAGACGACTGTAACAGGCATCGAAATGTTCCGCAAGCTCCTCGACGAAGGTCGTGCTGGCGACAACGTTGGTCTTCTTCTTCGCGGTGTTGACAAGGAAGAACTTGAGCGCGGCATGGTTCTTGCCAAGACGGGTTCGATCAAGCCGCACCACAAGTTCAAGGCTCAAGCATACGTCCTGACGAAGGAAGAGGGCGGACGTCACACGCCATTCTTCACGAACTACCGCCCACAGTTCTACTTCCGTACAACTGACGTGACAGGTGTTCTTGACCTTCCTGCAGGCGTTGAAATGATCATGCCTGGTGACAACGTTGATAATCTCGATGTAACGCTCATCACACCTGTTGCCATGGACGAAGGTCTCCGCTTTGCTATCCGCGAAGGTGGCCGCACAGTTGGCGCTGGTGTTGTGACTTCGATTGTTGAATAAGAAATTGATCTGAGGGACAGACAAGGTGGATGAATGTCCCCCTTGTTATCTCTAAACGAACCTCCAACCAGGAGAACAAACGAGTGGCAACGCAACGCATTCGCATCAAGCTTCGCTCGTACGATCATAATTTGATTGATCGTTCAGCAGAGCGCATTGTCCGCACAGTGAAACAAACAGGCGCCGTGGTATCGGGTCCGATCCCATTGCCTACTGAACGTTCTGTGTATACGGTGCTGCGGTCTCCGCACGTAGATAAGAAGTCACGTGAGCAATTCGAAACTCGTGTGCACAAGCGCGTGATTGATATCTTCAGCTCAACGCAGAAGACGATTGATGCGCTCATGCGTCTAGAGCTCCCGGCAGGTGTTGATGTGGAAGTGAAAGTCTAAGAGGAACAGACGAACATGAGTGCAATCCTCGGACGTAAGCTGGGCATGACGAGCATCTTCACTGAAGATGGAGTATTCGTGCCGTGTACGGTAATCGAAGCCGGACCGTGCCCAGTTGTCCAAGTAAAAACTACAGATCACGACGGCTATGAAGCCGTTCAAATCGGATACGAGCCAATTGCTGAGCGCAAGGTGAATCGCCCTCGTGCGGGACACTTTGCAAAGCACGAGGCTTTGCCGACACGTCATCTCAAGGAATTCCGTCAACTCGTTGCCAAAGTAAAAAGTGGTGATGTGATAACGGTGGATTTGTTTGAGACTGGCGATAAGGTGAAGGTCTCTGCCACAAGCAAGGGCAAGGGTTTCCAGGGTGTTGTACGCCGTCACCACTTCGCTGGCGTCGGTATGGCAACGCACGGTCAGAGCGACCGTCCCCGGGCTCCAGGCTCAATCGGCTCGTCATCGTATCCTTCTCGTGTCTTCAAGGGCATGCGAATGGCTGGAAGAATGGGCGGTACACGCATTACGGTGCGTAACCTCACAGTACTCCGTGTAATGCCTGATCAGAATCTTCTCCTTGTCAAGGGGAGTATTCCGGGCGCAATGAATTCAATTGTTGAAATTGTCAAGCTCTAAGAAGAAGATTGCCATGACTGTGGATGTACTCACGAAGGACGGCGCTAAGGCAGGCTCAATTGAGCTTCCTGCTTCTGTCTTCGGTATCGAGCCCAGCGAGCACGCGATGTACCTAGCAGTGCGGTCGTATTTGGCGCATCGTCGCCAAGGCACGCACAAGGTAAAGACACGCGCTGAGGTCTCGGGTGGCGGTAAAAAGCCATTCAAGCAAAAAGGCACCGGTGGTGCTCGCCGAGGCACAAGCCGCTCGCCGCTCAATCCGGGTGGTGGTAAGGTGCACGGACCATTCCCGCACCTCTACCGTGTAGAGCTTCCGGTTAAGGTCAAGCGCCTTGCGCGGAAGTCGGCGCTAACGCTTCGTGCTCGCGAAAACAACTTAGTGGTTGTTGAGGACTTTGCCGTAAGTGCACCGAAGACGCGTGAGGTTGCTACAATGCTCAAGAACATCAAGGTCGACGGTTCGAAGGTTTTGATGTTGTTGCCAGGTGCGAACGAGACCTTTGTCAAGTCTGCACGCAATATTGCTGGTCTTACAACCTTCCCCGTAGATAAGATTTCGGCATACGATGTTCTGAGTCACGGCAAGCTTGTGATCTTCAAGAGCGCTGTTGCAATGATCGCCGATTCGTTCGGTGACAACGGAGGAGACGCCTAATGATCACAGTCCTGAAGAAGCCGATCATTACTGAAAAGGCTACGAAGGTTGGAGCACTTCGACAGTATGTGTTCGAGGTGGATCCAAACTCAAATAAGCTGCAGATTCGCGCGGCTATCAAGCAAATGTTTGATGTCGAAGCGATCACCATTCGCACAGTGCGCACAAAAGGCAAGGTAAAGGCGCGCATGACACGTCGGGGCGCTCAGGTTGGTCGTACGAACCTGAAGAAAAAGGCCTATGTGACGTTGAAGGAAGGGCAGACCATCGATATCGTGTCCGGCGAAGGCGCGGAAGACTAAGCGGAGAATTGAATCATGGCAACACGTAACCTCAAACCGATCACGCCTGGAACGCGCTTTTATAGCATTAGCACGTTCGACGAGATCACGACATCTAAGCCAGAGAAGAGCCTCCTCGAGCCGATTAAGAAGTCGGGTGGACGGAACAATACTGGTCGTGTCACATCGCGTCACCGCGGTGGTGGACACAAGCGGATGTACCGCATTATCGACTTCAAGCGCAACAAGATTGGTGTAGAAGCAACGGTCAAGACGATCGAGTACGATCCAAATCGTACGTGCCGCAT
>CAMCXP010000069.1 GCA_945883395.1 Melioribacter roseus P3M-2 | reverse complement strand
GTGCTCACGGGTGCTGGCTTGAGGCCGAGTCGATCGCAGACGTACTCTTCAACAGCGGGGGACAAGTGTTCAAAGGTGCCCACAGCACCACTGATCATCCCAACGCTAATTGTCTCAATCGCCCTTTCAAGACGTACAATGCTACGTTCGCACTCCTGATGCCACAGCGCAAGTTTGAGACCAAACGTTGTCGGCTCTGCATGGATGCCATGGGACCGACCGATGCAAACGGTGTTCTTGAACTCTACAGCACGGCGTGCCAAGACATCACGGAACTGCTTCAAATCCGCAAGAAGCAGCTCGCCAGCCTGCTTGAGCTGAACAGCGAGGCATGTATCCAAGACGTCACTTGACGTCATACCGAGGTGAATGAACCGTGATGATGGCCCAACATACTCGGCGACATTCGTCGTGAAGGCAATCACATCATGCTTGGTCGTCTCCTCGATTTCGAGGATCCGCTCAACATCAAATGAAGCCCTTTCACGAATCTCTCGAACGGCTTCCTTTGGAATAACTCCGAGCTCGGCCTGCGCCTCGCACGCCAGAATCTCGATCTCGAGCCAGATGGAGTACTTGTTGTGGTCAGACCAGATCGCGCCCATGTCGGGCCGAGTATAGCGTTCAATCATGACGAGGGAGGGGTGTGTATGGAAAAGACCTACGAAACTACGACCATTCATCGTGATGCATCGGAACCATTTACTCACGGCGTTTGTGCAGTATGCTTCGCGTGTTTGTAGTTCTACGCTGCTCAGACACGTTGCGTAGCACAACACCATCAGAAAGATCATTGATATGTTCGCTGCACGCACGGTCGTTGCGCTCGTGTTGGGACTTCTTATCACAGGATGTGGCAAGCCCGGAGACACGCAGGAACCCAGAGTAGGCATCCAAGCACTTTCGGTTGATGAGGAAACAGAGCTCCGATTAGTGGCTGAGGGCGTGTTTGCCGTTCTGCCGGATGTGATGCCTGGTAACGAGAGAATGCCGGGTTTCATGCGATGCAGTTTTGGGATACTGCGGCCGACCTGATTGAACAGGCGAAGGGACCTATTTGCTGCAGCCTTCCCGGAGCAACCATCACCTGTTACGTTTGATAATGTTGCGAAGGCCATTGCTGCCTTTGAGCGCACGTTGATTGCACCATCGCGATTTGACAAGTGGATTACGGGCGATACCGCTGCGTTGACAATGTCGGAGCGCCGTGGCATGCACACCTTCATCAACACAGGCTGCATTTCATGTCATAACTGTCCGCTGCTTGGAGGTAACGAACTCCAGAAGCTTGGCAATGTGCAGCCGTATGCAACTTCCGATCCCGGACGCTATTTGGTTACGAAGGACCCTGCAGACAGCATGATCTTTAAGGTGCCGTCAGTACGCCTCGCAGCGCGGACGAAGCCTTACTTCCATGATGGCAGCGTACCGACACTGTCGAAGGCAATCGAACTCATGGGTTGGCATCAGCTCGGCAAGAAGCTCAGCAACCAAAACGTTGCCGAGATCGAGACGTTCCTCAAAGCACTCTGACATCCTCGATTACCGAGGAATGAAGTCCTGCTGGTACTGCGGGACGAATCCATCGACATCGACGCAGGGCACTCCGGCTTCGAGTAAGTGCCAGCTCGCAAACGCTACGAATCGCGCCGACAATCGTGTGAGACCACTCACCGGTGTCGGCGTGAAGTGGTGTGCACCAGGACCAACAACAAACGTCTCCGGCGTGATGAGTAACGCTACGTCTGCGGAGGTACATACCGATACAGCATGCTCGTGCACGACATCCGAACATGACGCCTGGACCACATAGTACAAGTCACGGTGCGACGGGATAACTGATGTGATAGTCCGGGCTCCCGAAAGGAGTGCAACCTCGCGGGCAGCCACGTGCAATGACGTGAGTGTTGGCACTGGGAGGATCAGTGGAGTTCCGCCAAATGCGAGCCCCTTGACGAACGAAGCGCCGATCCGCAGTCCGGTGAAAGAGCCGGGACCTGCTGAGATGGCAACGATATCGACCCTATCCATTGAGACGTCGGCAAACCGGAGAGCGGAATTCACAACATCTGGAAGAAATGCATCATGTGCAGCATCGCGGATGATCTCCGATGAAGACACGAGTGCTCCATCAATTGCGACTGCTGCACCGCATACAGTCCCCGAGGTTTCAATTGCCAAGACGATCATACATGCTCCCGTGTATCAGGTTCTTCAACACGCGTGGTAGCAACCATCGTAAGGTGCGCAACGACCGATAGTGCCTCGTCACGATTGCCCAGTGCGACATCAATGATTAGGCGCTTACCCTGTTGCACAAACTTTGCATGTGGCATCGTTGTCAGTGCGTGAAGTAGACGTTTGAACACATGAGCATACCACGCAGCGTTGCTGTCTGGTGGAAGCTCCATTACCAGCCGTTCACGTCGAACGTTGACACGCACAATACCAGAGGGAAGAGCGAGAATGCGGAGTTTGACAGCAAACAATAGCTCCTGAGCTTCGTGTGGTAGTGGACCAAAGCGATCACGGAGTTCATCATAGACACGATCAACTTCGATGATATCATGTGCGTTGTAGAGACGCTTGTATACATCAAAACGTTCGGTATCCGCTGGTATGTAGCTTCGCGGCAGGAGTGCATCTGCATCAAGCTCGACGGCAATATCCTCGTTCGAGAAGTCACGAACGAGCTCCTTGCTACCGGCGAAGAGTTCGGCAAACTCATCGTGCTTAAGTTCCTCAACGGCTTCGTCGAGAATCTTCTGGTAGAGCTCAAAGCCCATGTCGAGGATGAAACCACTTTGCTCACCACCAAGAAGATTTCCAGCACCACGAATCTCAAGGTCGCGCATTGCGAGCTGGAATCCAGATCCCAAATCGGTGTACTCTTCAAGGGCCTGCAGACGGCGCAAGGCCATACGCGAGAGGGTGTGTGCTGGAGGAATCAGCAAGTAGCAATATGCCTGAATGTTTGAGCGTCCAACACGACCCCGAAGCTGGTACAACTCGGCGAGTCCGAAATTATCGGCGTTCTCAATGATCATCGTATTCGCGTTTGGAATGTCGAGTCCAGACTCAATAATCTTGGTTGCAATCAAGACATCGAACTTTCGTTCGAGGAATGCTTCCATTACATCTTCAAGCGCATCAGACTCCATTTGTCCGTGCGCCATCGTCACACGCAGTGTCGGGACAAGCATCTTGATCTTCATCATGAGCTTATCCATATCCGTGATGCGATCGGTTACCACAAACACCTGTCCGCCGCGCTCGAGCTCTCGCAGGAGTGCTTCACGCAGAACCGCATCTTCCCATAGAAGAATCTCCGTGCGGATAGGCAAGCGGTTGCGAGGGGGCGTTTCAATGATCGAGAGATCGCGAGCTCCCATGAGAGAGAAGTTCAACGTACGTGGAATCGGTGTTGCTGTAAGTGTCAATGTATCGATGGTAACTCGAAGCTGGCGCAGCTTCTCCTTTGCTGCCACGCCAAATCGGTGTTCTTCATCGATAATCAGCAGACCAAGGTTCTTAAACGAGACATCCTTACTTAGCAGGCGATGGGTGCCGATCACGATATCTGCACTGCCCGTATGAATGCGCTCCAACATGTCTTTCTGTTCCACCTTTGAACGGAATCGCGACAGAACTTCGATCCGCACAGGGTATCGGTGTAGACGATCACGGAACGTTACACCATGCTGCTCAGCAAGAATAGTCGTCGGTACAAGAACTGCAACTTGACGTCCAGACTGTGCCGCTTTGAACGCAGCGCGCACTGCGATCTCTGTTTTTCCAAAACCCACATCTCCACAGACAAGTCGATCCATCGGAGTGGGCAGCTCCATATCGTACTTCACTTCAGCTGTCGCTCGAGCTTGATCGACCGTATCCTCGTATTGGAAGGACGCTTCGAACTCTCTCTGCCAGACAGTATCACCTGGGTAGGCATAGCCAGCCTGCGACTTACGTTGCGCATAGAGCTTGATCAGATCACGAGCGATGTCCTTGATACGCTTCTTCGCCCGTGCCTTCTTGCGTTCCCAGTCTGCAGAACCAAGCTTGCTGAGCTTCGGAACCGAACCCTCTTCTGATGCATACTTCGAGAGCTTATGCACGTAGTTCAAGTGCACAAACAGGTTGTCTCCACCATCGAATGTGAGCTTAACGCACTCAACCTGCACGGAGTTAATGACGATCGTTTCAAGACCCTCAAATCGTCCAATACCCTTATCGGCATGCACGACGAGATCACCTCTGTGGAGCTGTTGAATGTCGCGCAACGACAAACCAGAATCCTGGCGCGACGTCCGGCGTTGGCTCCGTTGACGCCCAAACACCTGATGTTCGGTGAACACGGCAAGTGCTAGGCTTTCCCAGAGAAAGCCTGATGTGAGCGATACTGGCAGCCAGGTTATCCCTGCTATGACGCGATGGAGAGCTAATCCCTGATCCTCGACATCCAACTCTACTTGATCGGCAAATGCTTCACATAACTCACGGAGACGTCGCGAGTTCTGTTGTCCTTCTCCACCGATGAAGACCTTGTGCGACTTACGTTGCACGCGGGACGCCGTCTGGAGAAGGTGCTCAAGTGAGCCATTGCTCGGTGGTTGAACAAGTGTTTGCACTTCATGTGTTACCGCACCAAGTGGATTGATGCGAATGGTGTAGGCAGCGCGTGTTGCAAGATCCAACGTGAGGTCTCTCGTATGCACTTCTGCTTCGATCGCCTCAGGCTCATCGAGCACCATCACGGTCTCAGTCGGGAGGTGATCCAAAATGGACGAGGTTAGCGACGGATCATCATCATGAAACACATGGGCGAGGAATGTGACCGAGGTATGTTCACGAATGGAGCGCTGAGATAGCGGCTCGAATTCTCGAATCGACTCAATCGTGTTGCCGAAGAATTCGATCCGGAGAGGGTTATCCCATCCGCTGGGAAAGACATCGACGATACCGCCACGGATGGCAAGCTCACCAGGTTTGCTCACGAAATCTGTACGCTCAAATCCTGCCAACGCCAGGTCGGTAATGAGCGTATCATAGTTGCGCTCAGATGATCGCTCAAGCGTCCATTGCGCCCCTTCCAGCATGCTGGTAGAGGGCATTGCCAGTCCGAGTGCTGCGACCGAAATAATCACAACGTAGGGCTCGGTGCTATCACTTCGTAGGCGCGTCAGAGCATCGACTTGTTCGTGGTGGACAATTCCACCGCTTGCCAGAGAGCTGTGTTTTGTTGCTCCATGAATACCAACGACGCGATGTGCTGCAAGAAGCAAACCGACATCATGCACGTGGGCATCGACCTCGTCGTCGCTCGACACGATGATGATAAACGGCAGATCCCCAAGTGAACACAAGGCCGCAACAAAGGCTGCCTTTGCTGACCCACGCAGCGTCTTTACCGAAATAGCCGTATCGCGCATGAGCGCATGAGCGCTCTGCAGAACAATCGGTGACGTTCGGAGGATTTCCGTGATCGCTGGCACATCGTTACGAAGTGGGGGCATAGGTGTCGGTGAGACGTCGAATCGTGAGCGGATGTTACTTCCTCTGTTGCCGCATCGAGTCGAGATAATCTCGCATCATCTTCTGCCGCTCCATCTTCCGTTCATAGCGTTCACACTGACCACCGTTAAGAACGACAAGAATGAGCGCTGCTCCAAAGATTACGCCGAGGAGAGTTGAGATCCACACTCGTTGAGGTTTCCGCGTCGACATTACGTTGTTGGTGTTGTTAGGGCCAATGCACACCACTCGGTTTCGGCGAGTTCGTCCACCAGCGTGCATCCGGCTACGAGAAACGGCGCAGCGACGTCATCACGGTCGTATTTGAGGATTCCTGAGATGAGCATGATACCGCCTGGCTCAACGGCATCAATAAATGCTTGGGCGTAGGGGATAACAAGGTGCCGATAGAGATTTGCTGCAAGTCCGTTGCAACGCGGGAGTTGAACGTCTTGGAGTTCGACCTGTTCAAGGCGGACAACATGCTCGACCGCATTGCGCACAACGTTCTCCTTGCTGTTAACAATCGACCACTCATTGTTGTCGAATGCAAAGACGCTCGTCGCTCCCAGTTTAGCCGCCAAAATGGCAAGCACGCCCGTTCCTGTGCCAACGTCAATCCAGGTGTCACCTGGCTTGGCATAAACCTCCATTAATCGGCACATCATGCGGGTTGTTGCATGATGACCAGTACCAAACGACATCTTCGGGGTAATCACAAGAGTCATCGGATACGAGAACTCCTCGGCACGCCATTCGGGAACAATGACGATGCGCTCGTTAACAACCACAGGATCGATACTTGCCTCCCATTCGGCATTCCAGTTCTGGTCTTCCTCCGTACCGAACGTAACCAGCGTCACAGCAACGCCAACCTGAAGCATTTCTGCAATAATGGAATCCTGATAGCCCTGTTGCCAGTCATTCTGCTCGAAACATACCGTGCAGGCATCGAGCCCCTGCTCCACCCCCAGCAGGGGATAGCAGCTAAGAATGCCCATCGCGAGGTCCATGTCCTCTTCTGGAATCGACAACGTGAGAAGAACGTAACGCTTCGGCATGCACTTCCTATCCGTAATTTGACAACAAAACTACGCAACGATTGAACCACACGATTGAGCAATGAGGTATCACGTGACTCTGCAGGAGCGCGCTGCGCGCATACAACTCGTCATAATGGATGTGGACGGAACGCTTACCGATGGCGCAATGTACTATGGTCCGCAAGGAGAAGCACTCAAGCGGTTTAGCACACGCGACGGAATGGGTATAACCCTACTGCACCGCGCCGGCCTTCAGACAGCAATCATCACAAGCGAGGATACACCCATCGTCACGACCCGGGCGGCGAAACTCAAGATTCCGCATGTCATCATGGGGTGTCGAGACAAGTCTGCAACATTCCTCGACCTTTCCCGTCGACTGTCTGTGTCGCCAGAAAGCATTGCGTATATTGGCGACGACGTAAACGACCTACACGTTATGGGACTATGCGGGCTAGCGGCATGTCCGTCTGACGCAGTCGAGGCAATACAGCAACGGGCTCACTACATCGCCCGAGCCACGGGTGGCAACGGAGCCGTTCGAGAGATTGTCGAGATCATTCTTCAGGCACAGCTCATGCCCTTTACGCTCCCGGAACAATGGTGACATTAACTCGGAAGGAATCTGCAATGGAAGACAACAATTCATCGTATTCAAAAGGGTTTCTCATTGGTGCCGTTGTCGGTGGTGCCGTAGGAGCCGTTGTTGCGTTGCTGTTTGCGCCGAAGAGTGGTCGTGAGCTGCGCCGTGACATTGCCGATCGTACCGAAGAGGTTGTTGACAAAGCACAGCAGATGTTCAACAACGCAACCAGCGGCGGACAGGAATCCCGTTCAGGCTTAGACGACGTGGTAAATGAAGGCCGCATCGCAGCTGAGCGCATCGTGTCTACTGCACGCCATCAAGCTGACAACCTCATGTCGAACGCCGAGCAGGTGCTGCGCGACGCCAAGAGCCGTGTGTCGCGCGTCAATGACGCGACAAAAGCAGGGGATGATGCATTCCGTTCGGAGTTTCAATAAGCAATGGATGCAACCTTATTAGTGTTCCTGTACATCGCACTAGGAGCATGTACGATTCTCATGATCGTTGCAGCAGTGGTACTTATTCGAGCTGGCTCGGATGTTGAGCGCATCACCAAGACCGTAGAATCGATGCAACGCGACGTGCATCAGATGAAGGAACAGGCTTTACCTGTGCTGGCTAAGACAAGCGAGGCTCTTGATCGCGCTAACACATCGTTGCGCAAATTGGAAGAGCAGGTTAACACGCTGGGGGGTGGCGTACGCAACATCGCAGCTATTGCGGATGATGTCCGCGAGCTTGAACAAAGCCTTATTGCCCGTGTACGACCAGCGCTGGAAGACCTCGCATCACTCGTTACTGGCGTTGCGCGCGGCGTAACGGCCTTCGCACGCAAGCTTACAAATTAGGATTCATGCCCGTGTTAGCGCTTCTTCTTCTGCAGCGCCCGCTCAACGTCAACGCCGTAGCGGCCGACAAGCTTACGAACTGCGTCGTACTCGGCATCGTTCGTTGGAACGAAGCCCTCGATGCTCGCAATCGTAAGGAGCGCTCGCTTGCCCTCGGGTGTTGATTGAAAATCAAGCAATGCCGTGATGAGCTTCTCGCGCACATCATTCGGGAGCCCCTTGCGTGTCACAACTGGATCATTCGGGATTTCGTCGGTGAGAGCCAGAACCTTGACACGCGAATACACATCTGGATACTCCGTAACCACCTTGGCACGCGCGTCAAGCTGCTCGCCCGTTACAGTGTCTGGACGCGAGTAAAACACTGCTCCAGCATCAACATCACCCTGATACACCTTCGTGACCACCTGATTGTGTCCATTGGCAAACATCTCCTCACGAGGGCGAACGCCCATGCGACGAAGCATTTCCTTCGGGTAGATATACCCCGAAGTAGACGAGGGATCGACGTAGGCGATGGTCTTGCCATTGAGTTGCTGTAAGGAATCGATCCCTGCATCGGCGCGCACAATGAACTGGCCCCGGTAGGTCAGCTCTCCATAACGACGTGCCACCCGAAGGCTCGCCTGCGCTTCGTATTTGGCGTGTGCCAGTAAGTACGATAGTGTATTCATGATGGCTATGTCGGCACGCCCAGTTCCGAAGGCCTCAACTACGGTGATGTAGTAGTTCGGAACTGAAACTTGGACGTGCAGACCGGTTCTTGCATGCAGAAACGCAGCTAACTTATCGCCATCCTGAATGATGGCATGCGCGTCTGTCGACGGGGTGAGCATTAGCCGGATCGGATTAGCCCGGCTACCCGGCGACATGTCCTCGCTCAGAATCACTGGACGTAGGGTAAGCCAGGCCAGAATCAGGACGGTAGCCGAGAGATAATATCGAGCTATGTTCATGTGGATGATTGCTTGTTCGCGATTACCGCGCAGGTTCCGTAATTTTGTCGTCGCACTAAAGTACGACGCGAAATTCCACCCCATAGAGGATCACATGAACATTCATGAATATCAAGCCAAAGATCTCCTGCGACATTACGGTGTGCCTGTCCTTCGTGGCAAGGCCGTTACCTCTGCAGTTGAGGCTGGCGCTGTAGCATACTCCGACTTCGTAGCCCATGGTGTTGGAGCGTTGGTCGTCAAGGCGCAGATCCATGCTGGTGGACGTGGAAAGGGGACAGTCCATGATGCCTCGACGGGCGCTGCCATTGAAGTCAATGGTAAGGGGCTGCGTGGCGTTACTGTTATTACGCAGGGAAATCTCGCTGACGAAGCAATGAAAATCGCAGAGGGCCTGCTTGGCAACACGCTGATCACGATCCAAACTGGACACGAAGGTAAAACCGTACGCCGCGTTCTCATCGAAGAGGGCTGCAACATCGCGCACGAGTACTACTGCTCGATCCTGCTCGACCGCGGCTGTGGTCGAAACGTCATTATGGTCTCCACAGAAGGCGGGGTCGACATTGAAACCGTCGCTGAAGAGACACCCGAAAAGCTCATTAAGGTGCATGTCGATCCAACATCGGGTTTCATGCCGTACCAAGCTCGGGAGCTGGCATTCGGACTCGGACTCTCGGGTCATGAATACAAGAGCTTCGTTAGCTTCATCACCAAACTGTACCATGCCTACGATGCAATGGATTGCAGCATGTTGGAAGTTAATCCACTGGTGACGACCAAGGACGGCGATGTTATCGCGCTTGATGCAAAGGTCAATTTTGACGACAATGCCGAATACCGTCACCCACACTGGGCGGAACTTCGTGACATCACAGAAGAAGATCCACTCGAAGTCGAAGCTGGTAAGTACAACCTGAACTACATCAAGTTGGACGGTAACGTGGGTTGCATGGTTAACGGAGCCGGCTTGGCGATGGGAACAATGGACATCATCCAACTTGCTGGTGGCAGACCGGCAAACTTCCTGGACGTCGGTGGTGGAGCGAACGTTGAGCGTATCGCTAATGCGTTCCGCATCATGATGAGTGATCCGCACGTCGAGGCACTTCTGATTAACATCTTCGGTGGCATTGTGCGTTGCGACCGTGTAGCAAACGGCATTCTTCAGGCGCTCGAGCAAGTCACGGTCACCGTGCCGGTCATCGTGCGTCTCGATGGTACAAATGCAGTCGAAGCCCGCGAGATTCTTCAGAAGTCTGGTCTCAACTTCTTGGTTGCTGCAACGCTACAAGATGCTGCAGATCAAGTGACTAACGCCTTGACTAGCAATAAGGTTAATGGTTAAGAATCACCCTTGATTTACCACCAGATACCTCATCAGATTGAAATATAATCTGCATTATGTAAACTAAGCAATATCGTGGGCATGCCCTGTTGATGTTGTCGTCGAACTTCTCGGAGCCTATCATGAATCTTCGCCTTGACCGAACAACGCTGTTGACGATCGCCGTCGTAGCTGCGTTCCGAGTAATCCCACACTGGCCGAACTTTACGCCGGTGATGGCGATCGCACTCGTTGGTGGCGCGCTTGCGGCTGACCGTCTGAGGTCGCTGTTCGTACCGCTCGTAGCAATGATCCTTTCGGATCTTGCCCTAGGGTTCATCATGGGCGCTGACTACGCGATACATGCTACGCAACCATGGGTCTATGGGTCTGTCGTAGCCATCGCCCTGGCTGGCCACGCCATGCGGTCGTGGAAGCCAAGCTCGCTCGTTCTCGCGGGCGGTACGCTGAGCGCCGTTGGATTCTTCCTCGTAACCAACTTCGCAGTTTGGTTGAACGGCGGCTTCTATCCCATGACAATTGAAGGACTTGTCGCGTGTTATGCCGCCGGCCTCGCATTCTATCGCGACGCTGGCAACTTCCTTC
>CAMCXP010000068.1 GCA_945883395.1 Melioribacter roseus P3M-2 | reverse complement strand
AAGCAGTACGCCTTCGCGCACCTCTCCCCACGATGGCTCACCGTCGGTAAGGAAGACGTTTACACGCGCAGACGTAGGATCGTATGCTTGTTGCAGTCCCGCCCGAAGTGCGTCAAAGAAGTTTGTTAACCCGAGCGCTGCGAGCTTTCGCACGAATTCATGTGCTTGAGCAATGGTTTCTGGTGTAGCAGCGACCAGATCTGGACGGAACTTGACAACACCTGTGCTAAAGGTGACGATGTTGAATTGATCCTGCTCGTTCAACCCGTCGAGAAAGGCATGTAGCGCTTGACGAAGCTGTACGATACGTGTTCCTTCCATACTCGAAGACACATCTGCGGTGACAACGATCGAGCGACGAACAGGCTTTGCATCCTCACTTGGTGGAATGATCCACGACACAAAGAAGGGGTCTGTCCCGAACGAATCTGCTGGCACAGGCACGTAGGTCAATGTGCCCATCTCGACGCCATCACGATTCGACGTCAGACGCAGCTCGTAGTTCCGCGTCGGATGGACGTTTTCATCACCATACGCGATCCGTGACTCTGATGGCGATACTTCGGTGATCGAATTCACAGGCGACAACGCGTAGTATGGGGCTTCGATGCGTTTCCATGTTCGCTGTGTTACCGCCGTAATCTTGATCGAGAGTCGTTCGAGTGGTTTTGGCGAGAGGCCAACTGCGCGCAAGAGATGCGTATAGCGACCAGTTCCTCCCTCGAATGGTAGGATCTCGGTATAGGTAATCTCAAAACGAACTTCAGACTTTGCATTGATCGGCGCTATTTGAATCTTGAAGACGTTGTCGCCGATTTCCTGCAGCAAGGCAGGATCCAAAACACGTCGTACCTTGGCGTCGTAGGCGGCCTGAGCCTCTTTACGCTCGCGGACATCCGCACGATAGCGCTTCCCATTGAACCAATAGTACATGTCGGTGATAACGGCACCTTCCGGCAACGGGAAGATGAACGTCGCTTCAACAATGTCGTTCATCTCGTTGACAAACGTCTGGTTAACGTGTGTCGTAGCGATGTGATCATTGATCCACGCCTCGGCGTCGTATGTCTTGATCGAGACCAACGACAAATTCGAGGTCGATCGGAGGGGGCGAACAAACAATGCCCCGACCGACCAAGCGGACGGTGCTGTCGCGAGAGTCGCGAGAACAGCGAGTGATAGAACGATGTATTTCATGCCTTCAGTCTCCAGCAAATGAATGAGCGATTGACTGAATGCAACCTATCTGGAGGATGATCTCAAGGCACCTATACAAAACCTTTACAGCTTCCTGTCTATATTCACCACATGACGGACGCCGATTCCACACTGCACCAGCGTCTTAGCCGCGCACGAAGCCCGATCGCGAAGTTTGAGGCCTATATGCAAGCGTGTCGCGACGTGCAATGGACCAATCCGGACCAGGCACTTCCGTTTGCAAAGCAGGCTCGGACGGTCGCGAAATCAATGCGCGATGCTGCCAAAGAGCTCCATGCAGTTCGCATGATTGGCATCTGCTATTACGCGAGTCATGAGTACGAAGCAGCCTTTAAGCACTTCTCATTCGCACTTCAACGGTACCGGAAACTTCGGGACACTTCGGGTGTGGCGCGAGCACTACAGAACGTTGGTCTTGCACTCCGCGGATTGGGAAGAAACGAAGAAGCCCTGGCGTGCTATCGCGAGAGCGAGCAACTCCTCCGAGCGCTGAAAGATGATGAGATCCTCGCGAAGGTGCTCAACAACATCGGTTCTGTATGCACAGTACTGAACCACCTCGCACCTGCACTCGAAGCCTATGTCGAATGTTTGATGATCGCTGAGGGCCGGGGGGACACAGCAGTATTCGCCCAGCTGATGGGCAATATTGCCGGCGTGTATGTTGCCGTTGGCGACGCAGAGATTGCCCTCGACTGGTCGAAACGAGCGCTGGAGGAACATCGACGCAACGGGGATAAGGTCGGCATCGCACTCACACTTTCAACGATGAGCCGCGTCCTTCAAGCTACCGCCGATCATCCTGCGGCCCTCTCTGTCGCAACGGAGTCGCTCGCGGTCATGACCGAACTTGGTGATACGCTCGGCATCGCACGCTCAACGCTTGCGCTGAGTGAGCTATATCTCGAACGCCGCCAGTTCAGTCGAGCGGCAGCATTCGCCGAGGATGCCCTCGAGATCTTTACATCGCATCACGAAGTCGATCGTCGCCTGCGCTGTCTGGTGATTCTTGCGAACATCGCCCGGCAACGATCTCGAACAGACGAGGCTCATGATATGATTGCGGACGCTCGCAAGGTTGCGCGTCGCACTGACAATCATCCGCTGCACGCCGACGTTGAACTCGTTGCTGCAGAGGTTGAACTTCAGGCAGGAAATGCCAAGGGGGCCATTCAACATCTCCAGCGGGCACTTCGCATTACGAAGCAACACGCGCTCTATGGCGCACAAGCCCGTATAGCAAGGCTGATGGCCTCCATCGTTGCGTCTGAGGGTGATTTCAAACAAGCCCTTGCGTTTGAACGGTTGGGCTCGTCTGCACAGAGCACATATGACGATCAACTTCGGGCCCGCCATGGACAGGCACTCCAGCTTCGGCTTGATATGGAGCGGGCTCAGAGGGCTTGGGAGGTTGCTCGACACGAGGGTGAGCGTCTGCAGTTCCAGCTCGACACACAATCACGTGAGCTGAATACATCTGCATTGGCAATCGCGCAAAAGAACGAACTCCTCAGTTCGATCGTCGATGAGATCCGTGCTGCAATCGATGCGCCTGCGCAGTCTCGTGGAACTATGTTGCGATCGCTTACCTCTCGCATTGAACACCATCGACGCTCAAATGACGAATGGAAGGCGTTTTCTGAGCAGCTCAAGGACGTCCACGATGATTTCCACAAAGCACTTGTCGACCGTTGTCCAACGCTCACGCCAACAGAACATCAGCTCGCGAGCTTGCTTCGCTTACATTTGTCATCGAAGGAGATTGCAGAGATTCTTAATGTGAACGCAGGCACAGTGGAGATTTACCGTTCACGGCTTCGGAAGAAACTCTCAATCCCATCGTCGACTTCGCTAACGGTCTTTTTTCAATCACTCTAGTGTATAGGTTTTGTCAAGGTGCTCGATGATGATCGAGTGATGATGTTTGTACATCACACAACGCCTGATTCTGGGATGGCCATTATGCTACATCGCATTCGAATCCTTATCTCCGTAGCGCTTCTCGCTGCCACGTCAGCATTTGCGCAGTTGCCATTGACTGATGGATCCTTGCCATCCGGTTCAATGCAGTACACGCAGATTGTCGTCACAACACCGATCCCATTCGACTCGGGTGGCCGGAATCGCGTCTGGGTTTATAACGACCTTGGCATTGGCAGAGAACGCACGGTCTCTCATCTCGAGCCAGCGTCACTTCAACCTGGTGTGTTGGCGCAGTTTCCTCTCACGCAGGTAGCTGTCCAGCAGGATTCAGTTCTGACCTTGTATGCGCGTGTTGGACAATTTTTCCGACAACTCGGAACCATCACGCCGAATACACAGACTGCTGTTGTTGTTGATCCCTATGATACACGACCAACTGAAATCGTGTACTCTGGGCGCATCATCGATGCGCACCGCGCCGACATCCGCATTACTGCGACGCCACCCTACACGGGCACGCGCCGTGGTCAGTCAACCACGTCGTACGATGCTGCGGGCACACTCTTTATCCCTGGCTATCAGTTCAACAACGTTGCACGACTGAACACAATGATGGTCACCGTGGATACTCTCCGGAATGGTACACAAACACTTGTCGTTCGAACTGAGACTCGACGCCTCACGTTCCAGCAGGTCGATAGCCCAATATTACTGCTCGACCACTCACTTGTGATTCGAACAGTCTTGCGCGGTGGCGTAGTTGTCGCCCCGCCAGATACGGTGCGCACAACCGCATACTTTGGCCGCCTCACAACCTCGGTTGATGAGGTGCATGCTGGCCCCCTGCCGACACTTTCGCCGAACCCAATCACAACTGATCACATCGTTGTGAATGGCATTGGGTTTGCACCACAGAGCATCGACCTGGTAGGCATTGATGGCGGCGTGCATATCCTTGACACGTGGTCTATTGCCGGCACGTTGTCTCTGCGAGCTTGGATTCCACCAGTGGCGAATGGGGCCTACAGCCTTCGACTTCATCGAAGCGATGGTAGGGTGGTAGCTCTTCCAATCATCGTTGTGCGCTAACGAAGCTCGGACTACATCTGCACTTGGAGGCCGATACCGACATACGAATCGTGCTGATCGAAGAACATGCCGTGTATGCTTCGGCCGTCGTAGACGTATGCACTGACCAGAACACCACGTCCATTCCACATCTCGACAAAGACGCCAAGTTGTGCAGCGTGTGTGCCTTGGTAGAGACCATCGACGCCAAGGAGCTTCCAGTCGTACCCTCCACGAAGCTCGAGCGATGTCGTGAGAGGCAGTCGGACGTCGACACCTGCTTGCGGAATCAGGGGCTCTGCCCTGCGTGGGAGGCGCGACCACACATATGTACCACCCGCATACGGGCGCACAGCCCCGGCGGTCCATCCAACGAGAAGCTCGGCGAATTCGCGCGAGAAGATGAATGGGCGTTGGCGAGTAAACGTGCCTGCTTCATCGGCATATCCATCGACGAGATGCGCAGAGATATGGCCCAGACGAAGACGTGCATGGAGTGGCGCGTGCGGAGCACTCCACGCGGCATTGAAACCAAAAAGAAAGTCTATTGTCTCCACGGGGAGCTTGAAGTTCTCCTCCGAGCGCAGACGTGAGTACGTCATAACATCGGTGCCAACGCGGAGCCACCCAACGACAGTATCACGGAAGATCTCAGAGAGGTCGAACGAAGCGCCAATATCGAGTCGAAGAGTTTGATCACCGAATTGGGCAATGCTCCCCACACGTGCTTCAAGTGGGTTGGCCATCGGCGCAGCAAATGGCGTCTCTCCGGCCGCAGCTGTGATGGACGCCCACGTTAGCACACAGCTGATGAGGACGCTACGCATGTTATGATCGATGAGTTGCACCGCGATAGATACCGCGCTTTGATGCACGAACGAAGTCGATGCACATCTTCACTGCGTCGTCGATCACTGAGTGCGTTTCCTCGTACCGAGCGAGTCCATCCGACGTGTTAAGTCCGGAGCGCAGGAGCACGGTATAAAAGTCATCAATGGCTTCGATAGTTTGCAACGAGAATCCTCGCCGTTTAAGTCCGATCGCATTAACACCTTCAACAACCAGCGGCTCCTTGCCGCAGAGCGTGAACGGCGACACATCTTTGACCACACGCGAACATGCTCCGATCATCGAATGTGGACCAATGCGACAGAACTGATGTACGCCGGTAGCGCCACCGACGATTGCCCAATCACCCACTTCGACGTGACCTCCGAGCTGAACGCTGTTGGCCATTATGACGTTGTTACCCACAACGCAGTCATGTGCGACATGCACATAGGCCATCAGAAGACAGTCGCTTCCGACCTGCGCTTTGCCGCTCGAGGTTGTGCCACGGTTAATCGTCACGCACTCACGGATTGTCGTACGGTCGCCAATGATGGCAAGCGTTGGTTCGCCGTCGTACTTGAGGTCCTGCGGTGCCGTGGCAATCACGGCATGCGGATGAATACGCACATCGGCTCCAATACGAGCGCCATCACCAACGACGACATGGCTCATTAGCACGGTACCGCGCTTGATCTCGACATCGGCATCTATCACGCAATACGGTCCGATCGCGACACCGTTGTCAATACGGGCTGCAGGGTTAATGATTGCGGTAGGATGAATCATGATGGTACCTCCCTGCTCACAACGGCGGCAGAGAGTTCGGCTTCTGCCGCAAGCTGACCATCAACGTACGCTTTACCTTTGAGATGACAGATATTGAATCGGAATCTCGTCATTTCGAGTTCCATCACGAGCTGATCTCCGGGCGTGACTTCCTTGCGGAACTTCACATTATTCATGCCAGTAAACAACACAAGACTCTTCTCAGGATCGACACCCTTTGTGAGCAAGAGCAAACAACCCGTTTGTGCCATCGCCTCCATGATCAGCACGCCCGGAAAGATCGGACGATTCGGGAAGTGTCCCATGAATTGTGGTTCGTTGAAGGTAATGTTCTTAATCCCCACAATGCGATTGGCTTCGGGATCGTAGTCGGTAATGCGATCGACCATCAAGAACGGATAGCGATGCGGGAGCATCTTGGTAATAGCATTGATATCAAACACACAGCCCTCCGTTGGCGACTTCTGATAGCGTCGCACAGACTGTTGTTTTTCGTAGAGCCGACGAACCTTGCGTGCGAACTCAATATTGGCTGCATGGCCTGGCCGTGCTGCCAGAACCTGTGCACGCAGTGGCGCGCCTATCAGGGCAAGATCACCGATCATGTCAAGCAGCTTGTGACGTGCAGGCTCATTTTTGAATCGCAACGCATTATTGTTCAGGATACCATTGGTACCCATCACGGCATTGCCTTCCACACCCATGCGCTTGAGCGTTGCACGGAGTTCGTCGTCTGACATTTCTTTGTCGACAATCACTATGGCATTATCGAGGTTGCCACCTTGAATCAGGCCCTGCGCATGAAGCGCTTCCACCTCGTGCAAAAAACAGAACGTGCGTGCTGGAGCAAACTCCGACACAAACTCGCTCTCAAGATCAAACAACCCCGTGTGCTGGCTTCCGAGGGCAGGATTTTTGTAATCAACCATCACCGTCACGCGGTACTTGTCGTTCGGGAGCGCAACGATCTCCGTGCCGCGCGCTTCATCGGTATATCGTATCGGTGCATCAAGAACAAGCTCTTCCCGATCATACTGCTGTTCTACGATGCCGGCCTTCTGAATCATCTCGACGTATGGCATCGACGAGCCATCGCCAACAGGCGGCTCGTTGTTACTCAGTTCGATGCGGCAGTTGTCGACGCCCATTCCCACCATGGCAGCCAGGACGTGCTCAACTGTGTGAACGCTTGCTTCACCCACGGCGATGGTTGTACCGCGCACGATCTCAACAACATTGTCGACGATAGCCGGAATTTCAGGAGAACCAGGAAGATCAACACGGACAAACCGATAGCCGGTGTTTTCTGCAGCAGGCAGAAACGTCATCGATGTAAGATTACCAGTGTGCAGGCCAACACCACTCATCGTAACTGGTGCAGCAAGTGTGCGTTGTTTTCTACTCATGCGATTGTGCTTTCTTGAGTTCGTCGACTTCACGACGAAGCATATCAAGTTCGTGTACGAGATCAGGGAGGTTCCGCGCTGCAGCTTCGATGCGCAGTGCAGTGCGGTGGTCTTTCACCGGTGATCCGAAATACACACCCGGTGTTGTGATGGACTTCCCAACGCCTGATTGTGCAAAGACAACAACGTCATCGGTCGTGTGAATATGACCAACCACGCCAACTTGTCCGGCAAGCCGGTTACGTCGTCCGAGCGTCGTGCTTCCCGACACACCAGCTTGTGCGGCGATGGCCGTGTGTTCACCGATATGCACACCGTGTGCGATGTGCACGAGATTGTCGAGCTTTACACCATCATCAATCACTGTCTCGCCGATCGCGGCTCGATCGACAGTACTGTTCGCGCCCATCTCGACATCATTGCCGATGCGCACGCGACCCACCTGTGGGATTTTTGTGAACGACTTATCAGGATGTTCAACAAAGCCAAATCCATCGGAGCCAATCACAGCACCGCTGTGAATGATGCACCGTTCACCAATGATGGTGTCGTAGTAGCACGTTACGTTAGCATACAGCACCGTGTTGGCTCCAATCTGCGTACCCTGCTCGAGCACCACATTCGGATGGAGTTGCGCATGGGCTCCAACAACGCAACCTGCACCAATACGACAGCCAGGCGAGATCGCCGCCGTGGCATCGATCTGCGCAGTTGGGTCGATTGAGCTCGACGCATCACGAAGGCCTTCTGGGAGTAACACAGGAGGGTACATCAATGCGATAATCTCAACGATGCTTCGGTAGGGATCATCCACGATAATGCATGCAGCGCTTGGCGATTGTATGGCATCTGACTCGCGAAGCACAACACATCCGGCAGCAGTTGCGCGCAGAGCAGGAGCATAGGATACCGTTGCGAGAAAGGACACATCGCTGCTCGAGGCACCTTCCAGAGTCTGTACGCTCGTGATCACCAACGACGCATCACCACGAACGCTTCCGCGCACGTGTTCAGCGAGTAGTGCTACGGTGTACGTTCGCTGTGGTGTCATCGAGGCACTTCATCCTTTCGTGTCGAATCCGGTAGAGGCGGGACAGGATTAGTCGGCATCGATCGAGCAGGACCGCCACCTGGCATTTCACCAGATGGTGGCAGGCCGTTCGGCATCAGACCGCTCGGCATGACCACTGGAGACTTCGAATCCGTTGTGTCGACTGTCATCGCGCGTGCACCTGTAGTATCGGAAGCCTTCGTGCGGGACCGACGGCGGCGTGGCTCTTCTGCACGCTTGTTGCGTGGATCAGAATCAACAACATCCTTCTGCTTGCGTTCGAGATCATCGGCGTCGATACCGAGTTCCTTCATAACCTTCACGGTGATGTCGTACTTCGCATTCACGTACACCAATGGCTGCACACTCTTGTCCCAGACAATATCATAGCCTTCAACAGCAGAGACCTTCTGGATTGACGCATAGATCTTATTCCAGATCGCAGCGAAAAGCTTCTCTGCTTGTTGGTCGTGCTCGCCCCCTGGCTCGAACTTCATGCGTGCGAACTGGTCGCGCTCACGACGCTTTTCTTCGATCTCTTTTTCTTTCGTCTGACGTTCCTGGTCGCTCCAGATCAAGCGGTTCTTGCGAATCTCGAGTTCGAGTTCGTCGATATCGCGCTGGCGCTGAGCAAGCTCTGTCTTCCATTCCTCGACCAAGGCATTCAGTCGCTCTTCAGCCTGCTTGTTTGATTCGTAATTCGCACGAATCGCATCGGTCGACACATAGCCGATCTTCTGTGCAGAAGCGGTGCTCATGGCAAGGATGCAGACAAGCAGGATGGTGATACTGAGATGCTTCATCGGTTTGTGTCGGGATTAATTCCCGCGCTTCATACGATCGAGGACCTTGTACGTGATGTCCATCTTATCGTCGTTGTACAACACCAGACCCGCAACCTTATCGAGCACGAGCGTGATTTTTTCTTCCTTCGCAACAGCAGCTATAGCTTCGTTGACCTTTTGACGAATTGGTTGGAGAAGACCCTCACGCATACGTGCGACCTCGCCAGTATTACCGAGCTTCTCTTCTTGATATTGCAAGAAGCGTGTACGGAGCGCGTTGAGTGCTTCCTCTTCTTTACGCTTGCCTTCGGCCGTCATCATGGCTTCTTGCTTGCGATAGCTCTCAATGCGTGTCTCAAACTCTTTCTGCATTATCTGAAGCGTATCGCGGATCTTCAAGCCTGACTCTTCGATGGTCTTGCTTGCTGCGAGTGCTTCCGGAAGCTCCTTGAGGATTACTTCTGCGTTGACAACACCAATCTTGGCGGTTTGTGCCGATGCCATTGCACCAGCGACGATTGCGACCATGAACAGGACGCTCAGACGTTGCATCATACGGGTAGGATCATTAGACGTGAAAACGTGATTGATTATCGACCAAACTGAAAGTGAAACTGCCATCCGGAGCGAGCTCCGGTGAGTGGGTCGGCATCAAATCCGTAGCCCACGTCGAAACCCAGCAACCCGATGGGCTGCAACAACAAACGCATGCCGAACCCAGCCGACCGGTTCAACCCAAACGGGTCGGCAGTGCGGAGGTTCGCCCAGACGTTTCCTGCCTCGGCAAAACTAAGCAAATAGATCGGGAAGGGGTTGAGAGCAAGAGCGAAGCGGAGCTCCGCTACGAAACGTGCTTGTACACGTCCACCAAGGTTTTGTCCTGTTGAACTCAGCGGACCAATCGAATTGTCGCGATATCCACGCAGCGGTGTAATGGCGAAACCACCCAATCCGTTACCACCCATGTAGAACAGCTCTTGTGGCGGGATTGCTGTGTCGCGCACAAATCCATCGACATATCCCATTTCTGTACCGAGGAACATCACGAGTCGTGGGTTGCCATTGATCCAAAGCAACGGATTGACCATGTCGAACGTGAATCCAAGCTTGCCGAAATCAGTTGTACCGATGCCGAGGGCGCCGAGCGTGCCGCGAAGCGAGAGTGCAAAGCGAGAGCCCGATGTTGGGAAGATAATGTTGTCGTAGCTCGTTCGTGAGATTGTCTGCGACAACGTGACGGCTGTATTGACACCGGCGCGCGAGAAGAAGGAGCTTGTATTCGACTCAATGCGTTCGAATGCAGCACTCCAGTCGCCACGGAAGTAATCATCGGGCCAGCGGAATCGACGTCCGATGTTAGCCTGTGCACCAGTGCGGCGCACAGAGATGTTAAAGTTCTGACGTGTATCGAAGATGTTAAAGCCCACCGAAGTTGGCTGTCCGAACAGCCACGGCTCGGTAAATGAAATCTGGAATGTCTGCAAGCGCGAGGCTTGCCCGAACTCCCACTGGAACGACAGGACCTGCCCTGCACCACCGCGGAATGGCTCGCTGATATCGAAGTTGTTGAGTGTCACACCGACAGATCCGGTAAGTCCAAACGCGCCAGCAAAACCAACCGATGCGTTGAACGTATCGGTTGATCGCTCTTCAACTTTGAGCTTAATATCGACCTTTGTTTTGTCCACCGGCAATACGTCCGGCTTGATGGTCTCGGGATTAAAAAAGTTGAGCACGCCGAGGCCGCGCAGGCTTCGAATCAGGGCTGAACGATTGAAGTAATCACCCGGACGAAAGAAGAGCTCGCGGCGGATCACACGATCACGCGTCTTAGTGTTCCCAGTAACTTCGATACGCCTGATCGTGAACTGTTCGCCTTCGACCACTCGCACGATAATATCGATGCTGTCTGGTCCAACCCGCACGATTTCCGGCATCAACTGTGCCGTCAGATACCCGTTGTCTGCATAGAGCGATGTCGCATCTGTCTGATCTTGATTGACCTTGAGGTTCTCATCAAAGCGCTTCTGATTATACACCTCGCCCGGTA
>CAMCXP010000067.1 GCA_945883395.1 Melioribacter roseus P3M-2 | reverse complement strand
TCTTCGTCGGTATCAACGATCACGTCTCCCTTGCGCCCCTTCACCGTAACAGGCACGATTTCCTCGACGAACCAGCCGTTCTTCTGTGCTTCTTGTGCGCGCTGATACGACTGGATCGTGTATTCGTCTTGCATTTCACGTGTGATGTTACACTCCGACGCGCAGAGTTCCGCTGCGTCACCCATGCCCGTCTGGTTGTAGACGTCCCAGAGCCCATCCCACTGCATCAAGTCAACCATCCGTGCGTTACCAAACTTTACACCCTTGCGAGAGTCGAGCATCGCATGCGGAGCATTCGTCATCGACTCCTGACCGCCGGCAACTACAATTGAGGCATCGCCACAACGAATCGCCTGATCGGCCAGCATCACCGCCTTGAGTCCTGATCCGCACACCTTGTTGATGGTCATGGCAGGGATACTCTTCGGCAATCCGGCATAGATTGTCGCCTGGCGCGCTGGGGCTTGGCCAACACCGCCGGTGAGCACATTGCCCATGATCACCTCGCTCACCACGTCCGGAGCAATCATTGCGCGCTCTATGGCAGCCTGTATGGCGATAGCGCCAAGTTGTGGTGCACTTAGGTCCTGAAGGGAACCCAACAATGAACCAATCGGAGTGCGAGCGGCTGATACGATATACGTCATGGAGAGGTAGCCCCTAATTATGAGATGCAAACGGTCTAGATGGGCAAAAATACCATTTGTTTGGGTACCGTCCGCAATGCGTCGGGCGCACACTGGTTGGCGTTGACATGTGGATATCTTCGGCAGAATTATTCCGTAGAAAACCCCCATGTCCGTATTTTTGCCAGACTTTGTACGAAACGTCTCACCTCTCACAGCCTGTTACACGAGAAAACCATGAATAAGGGTCGCATCGTTCAGGTCATCGGTCCCGTCATCGACGTGGAGTTTTCCGGTGGCCGAATTCCAGCGGTATTGAACGCTCTCACCATTGATCGTACATCGATCGAGACAGGCGCGAAGGAAGTCCTCGTGTGCGAAGTGCAGCAGCACCTCGGCGAGGACCGTGTGCGCACCATCTCGATCGACTCCACCGATGGCCTCGTGCGCGGAATGGAAGCTATCGACACCGGCGCACCGATCTCGGTGCCTGTAGGTCCGGGCGTCCTTGGCCGTCTGATTAACGTTGTTGGCGAAGGTATCGACAACAAGGGGCCGATCAAGAGTGACCAGCGTTGGTCGATCCACCGGCCATCGCCAAACTTTTCGACACTCTCGACGCAAAAGGAGATGTTCGAGACCGGTATCAAGGTTATTGACTTGATAGAGCCGTTCACCAAGGGTGGCAAAACAGGCCTCTTCGGTGGTGCGGGTGTGGGTAAAACGGTCATCATCCAAGAGCTGATCCACAACATCGCCAAGCAGCATGGTGGTTACTCTGTGTTTGCCGGTGTTGGCGAGCGTACGCGTGAAGGCAATGACCTGTACCTTGAAATGACTGAGTCCGGTGTTATCGACAAGACAGCGCTCGTCTTCGGTCAGATGAACGAACCACCAGGAGCTCGTGCTCGTGTTGCGCTCACAGCACTCACGATGGCAGAGTACTTCCGTGACGAAGAACGCCGCGACGTTCTCTTGTTCGTAGACAACATCTTCCGCTTTACACAGGCTGGCTCCGAGGTGTCTGCTCTTCTCGGCCGTATGCCATCGGCTGTGGGGTATCAGCCTACATTGGCGACAGAAATGGGTGCCCTACAAGAGCGCATCGCATCGACCGATCGTGGTTCGATCACATCGGTGCAGGCTGTGTACGTCCCTGCCGATGACCTTACTGACCCTGCACCGGCCAACACGTTCTCGCACCTTGATGCGACAACTGTGTTGAGCCGACAGATTGCCGAGCTCGGTATCTATCCTGCCGTTGATCCGCTCGATTCAACGTCGCGGATTCTTGATCCATTGATCATCGGTGAAGAACACTACAACACGGCAATGCGCGTAAAGAAGATACTTCAGACATACAAGGATCTCCAGGACATCATCTCGATTCTTGGTATGGACGAACTGTCGGACGAAGACAAACTTACCGTGTATCGCGCGCGCAAGATTCAGCGCTTCTTCTCGCAGCCGTTCCACGTTGCAGAGCAGTTTACCGGTTTCCCTGGGCGCTATGTCAAGATCAGCGACACCATCGCTGGTTTCAAGGCCATTCTCGACGGTCGGGTCGACGATGTGCCAGAAGGCTTCTTTAGCTATAAGGGCACACTCGACGAAGTCATTGAAGCATACAAGAAGTCACAGAACTAATCATGAGCCAACACGTTCTCAGCGTCAGCATCGTTACGCCGCAAGCCACAGCTTTCGAAGGCTCGGCTCTTGCCGTGAGTGTACCTGGTTCACAGAGTCCATTCCAGGTTCTTTACAACCACGCTCCCATTGTTTCATCACTTGATATTGGCGTTGTAACGATCGAGGACGATACGAACCGCGTCTCGCACTACGCATCACGTGAAGGCTTTGTGGAAGTGATGAAGAATGTAGTCAATATAGTCGTGCAGGAACTTCTGCCTGCCTCGTCGATTAATCTCTCCGATGCAGAACAAAAGCTCACTTCAGCGCGCGCAGATGCAGATGCACATCCTGACCGCGCCCACCGTGAAGTCCTTCGTCGTGAAGTTCACTGGGCCGAAGCACAGATCCGCGCTGCCAAGCTCGCGAACGGTCAAGCATAGTTCCCCCGTTCATCCAGAGACGTATCTCAAAAACCCTGATAGTGTTCGCGCCGTCAGGGTTTTTTCTTTCCCGCGTGCGACGCACGCAGTATTTTTGCCCATGGCAATCGATAAAATCCTCAGCGAAGGCATCACGTTTGATGATGTTCTCTTGGTACCTCGGTATTCCGAGACACTGCCCCGCGATGCCGATACGTCGGCTCGCCTCACACGCACGTTACGTTTGCGCATCCCGATCATGAGTGCAGCGATGGACACTGTTACGGAGTCGTCCATGTCGATAGCACTTGCGCGTGAAGGGGGCATTGGCATCATCCATAAAAACATGTCGATCGAACGCCAAGCCGAAGAGGTCGATCGTGTGAAGCGCTCCGAGAGTGGGATGATTCGCAAGCCTATCACGCTGCGCGCGGAACATACTGTGCGTGAAGCTCAGGAGTTGATGGCTCGCTACAAGGTCAGTGGCTTCCCCGTTGTTGATTCGCACATGCACCTTGTGGGTATCGTGACAAATCGCGACATGCGCTTTGCATCCGACGGCGATCTGCCTGTTTCGACGATCATGACCAGCGAGAGTCTTGTCACTGCCTCGCTCGGAACAACACTCGAAGATGCAGAACGTGTTCTCCATCAGCATCGTATTGAGAAGCTCCCGATCATTGATGCTAATGGAGTGCTAGTTGGTCTCATGACGGTGAAGGACATCTCGAAGAAGCAGAAGTACCCACACGCTGCGAAGGACGATCAAGGTCGCCTCCTCGTTGGTGCTGGTGTTGGGATTGCCAGCGATACGCTTGAACGTGTCGCTGCACTGGTTGATGCTGGTGTAGACGTCGTCGTCGTCGACACGGCACACGGACATAGTAAGGGCGTCATCACGATGGTCTCTGCTGTGAAGTCTACATATCCATCGCTCAACGTGATCGCTGGTAATATCGGTACAGGCGAAGCAGCACAGGCATTGATCGATGCAGGCGCAGATGCCGTTAAGGTTGGTATCGGACCTGGATCGATCTGCACAACGCGCGTCGTTGCAGGTGTCGGTGTTCCTCAGATTACCGCCATCATGAACGTTGTCGAAGTCGCCTCACGCTCGCATACGCCAGTCATCGCCGACGGTGGTATCAAGCAAACGGGTGACGTTGCAAAAGCTATTGCAGCGGGTGCTGACACGATCATGGTTGGTGGCATGCTTGCAGGCCATGAAGAGTCACCAGGGGAAAAGGTTCTTCTTGAGGGACGTGCCTATAAAATGTACCGCGGTATGGGGTCTCTCGGAGCGATGAATCAGGGATCAGCTGATCGGTATTTTCAAGATGCAGAAGACGAGATAAAGAAGCTTGTACCCGAAGGCATCGAAGGTCGTGTCCCGTACAAGGGCAACGTTGCCGAAACAGTCTATCAACTTGTTGGCGGACTTCGGGCTGCGATGGGGTATTGCGGTTGCTCGTCGCTCGAAGAAATGCGTCTCCACGCACAGTTCGTTCGCATGACGTCGGCGGGCTTGCGCGAGTCGCATCCGCATGACATCATTATCACAAAAGAATCTCCTAACTACAACACGCGATAATTTATGGCCTCGTCCTCCCTCAACGCAGCGGCAAAGCGCTTGGCATTATTGCGTACGCAGATAGCAGCAAGCGGCTGCTCGGCATACGTGCTTGACCACGTCCCAAGCTTACGATACTTTTTTGGATTCTCTGGATCCATGGGTATGGCGCTCGTTACCAAGAAGAAGGTCTACTTCATCACGAACGATCTCTACGAAGTTCAGGTCCGCAAAGAGTTGTACAAGATCGACGGACTCGAAGTGATTATCGATCGCGATCCGTGGAATGCTGTGCGTACCCGTGGACTTGCATCGACGTGGAAGACGGTAGGCTTCGATCCAACAAAGCATACGGTGTCGGGCTTCAAGGCGATGAAGAAGGGGCTCGGCAGCGCCAAGCTGATCGAACTCAGCGGCGTCGCTGAGATGATTACGCGCGTTAAGACGAAGGCCGAGATCAAGAGCATTGCCGAAGCAGCTCGGATTGCAAGCAGCGCCTACGAGAAACTCCTTGGCTATGTTGCTCCCGGCATGACAGAACATCAGGTTGCGACGTTCCTCGCGTCGACAACGCGCGAACTTGGCTCAGAGAAGGATGCCTTCGATATCATCTGCGTTGCAGGCGCTCGAAGCGCTATGCCTCATGGTCGGGCGAGTTCCGCCGTATTGAAGTCGGGTGATGTGGTTACCGTCGACTTTGGCTGCTGTGTGAATGGTCTGTTTAGCGATATGACCCGCGTGTTCTGCCTTGGCACACCATCAGCCAAGGTCGTTGATGTGTTCGCTGTCCTCTACCACGCACACATGACAGCGCTTGACGCGGCTGTCAGCGGTGTTACGGCAGGCGCGCTCGATGCAGCAGCACGCAACGTGATAACGCAGGCAGGATACGGTCAATACTTCCGACACTCGCTCGGACATGGACTTGGCTACGAAGTCCACGAACATCCGCGTGTTGCGGCTATGAATACCAAGGAAGTCATTCCAACAGGAACGGTCATCACGATCGAACCTGGTATCTACATCCCCGGCAAGTTTGGAATGCGCATCGAAGACGACATTGTTGTGACACCTACGGGTCCAACAATTCTCACAACAGCACCTCGTGAACTCGTGATCGTGTAAGGAGTAATGGAAACTCGTTCTGTTCTTGTGTTCGCTTACTACTTCCCTCCCATGGGACTAAGTGGCGTTCAGCGTGTGACGAAGTTCATGAAGTACCTCCCGGAACACGGGTGGCACCCTCATATCATCACCACTGGTCCAACGGCGTACTATGCGCATGACCCTTCTCTCCTTCAGGACATTGAAGTACGGGGCATCGCGGTGTATCGGACAAGTGGCACCGATCCAAACAGTCTTGCAAGCGAGCAAGGCACCGTGAAGATGCCGCGTGAATGGGTGCGCAAACTCTATCGTAACGTTAGCGACACGTTCTTCATCCCCGACAACAAGAAGGGCTGGGCCAAACAGGCACTCGAGCTTGCGCGAGAACTCGTGACACAACACGAGTTCGATGCGATCTTCGTGAGTGGTCCGCCGTTCTCTGCAATGATGGCGGCAGCTACATTGTCGGAAGAGACAGGTATCCCTCTCGTGGTTGACTACCGTGATCTATGGTACGGCAACCAGTTCCACTTCTACCCCACTCCGTGGCATGCGCACCAGCATAAAAAGCTCGAGCATGACGTCCTCACGCATGCGTCACGTGTAACAGTGACCAACCGGCGCATGAAAGAATTCCTGCTGGCCAACTACCGTCATCTCAATCACGAAGAAGTGATGATCATTCCTCATGGGTACGATCCCGAGGATATCTCACCGGAGCAGATCACACCGCGTGGTGATGGAACATTCCGTCTGACGTACACTGGCATCTTCTATGATGTCGTTACACCTGTTCCCTTCTTCAAGGCTGTGCGCAAGGCGCTGCAGGCACGACCTGACCTATCGCTCGAGCTTCATTTCGCCGGTATTCTCCGTGATGAATACAAGAAGGTCGCCAAGAAGATGGGTCTCGAGTCGATGATTCACGATCATGGATACTGCGCACACACCGAGTCAGTACAACTGCTGCTCGAAAGCGATGCACTCTGGATGATGGTCGGTGCCACACGAAACGCAGATACGATCTCGAGCGCAAAGCTCTATGAGTACTTCGGCACACGAAAGCCACTTCTCGTAAGCGTTCCCAACGGAGCACTTCGCAAGGATGCAGAACGCTATGGAGCAGCATGGATCACAGATCCATCTGATATCGATGCGATTACTCAATGCATCATCGAGATGGCCGACGCGCACAAGCGTGGCAAACTACCACGTCCTGCAGAAGATATCGTGCAGCAATACGACCGTCGCATGCTTACAGCGACACTTGCACGGCAGCTAGCACTGAGTACCCGCGTGCTCTAATCACGACGGCACGACAACGCGATCACGCAGAACCTCGGCGATGTCCTTAATCTGGACATCGTCAGTGCGTTCTGCTGCCTTTACACCGTCGGTGATCATGGTTGTACAGAATGGACAGTTTACAGCGATCGTTGTGGCACCGGTAGCAAGAAGCTCATTCGTGCGCACAATGTTAACGCGGTCGCCAACATGCTCTTCCATGAACATGCGTCCGCCCCCTGCACCACAACACAGACCGCGATCTTCCGAGCGAGCTGGTTCGAGAATCGTCAGACCAGGTACGTTCTCAAGCGCTGCACGTGGTGCCTCATACTCTGCGTTGTACCGTCCGAGATAGCACGAGTCGTGATATGTCACGGCTTCCGTCGAAGTAGTTGTACGGTCGATCACGAGACGACCTGAAGCAATAAGCTCCTGAATGAACTGCGTGTGGTGGAGAATCTCTGCCGAGAACCCGAACTGTGGGTACTCATTCTTGAGCGAATTGAAACAGTGCGGACATGTCGCTACGATCTTCTGTACGTTGTATCGTTGGAACGTTTCAACGTTCGTCTTCGTGAGCATGTCGGCGAGGTACTCATTACCCGTACGGCGCGCAACATCGCCTGTGCAATTCTCTTCTGTACCAAGAATGCGGAAGTCAACACCGGCGATTTGCATGAGTTCAGCAAATGCTCTCGTTGTCTTCTTTGCACGTTCATCATACGAACCTGCACATCCAACCCAGAACAACACTTCCATCGATGCGTCTTCTGCGGCCGTCTTGATGCCCATGCCATCAGCCCAGTTTGCGCGATCGGCTTGTCCGAATCCACCCCATGGCACAGAGTTGGTTTCCATGTTGCCGTAGATATCCGGCAGCAACGCCGACTCGTCGTTGAACTGCGACTCCATCATGACCATCGAGCGGCGCATACCAACGATCGCTGGCACGTGTTCGATGTTCACAGGACACTCCTGCATACATGCACCGCACGTTGTGCAGGCCCAGAGAGCATCCGGCGACACATAATCACCAATGAGCTTCTTATCCCAGACAGCTTGTTCCTCCGTCGTGAGCTCCTCACCATTGGCTTGCTTCAGGATCAGCGGTGCCTTGTCGAGCGTGCGATCATGAATAGCGATGATGATGCCGCGTGGATCGAGAACCTTCCCTGTTTGGTTCGCAGGGCAAACGCTCGTGCAACGTCCGCAGTGCGTACAGGTATAGCCATCGAGCAGCGACTTCCACGACAAATCTTCGATATCTACGACACCAAACTTCTCGACACCTTCAGCTTCGAAATCAATCTTCTCAAGACTATTTGTTGGCTCAAGTGGTCCAAGGAAGACGTTCGGGATCGACGTAAGTACGTGGAGATGCTTCGAGTACGGAAGGTAGTTCATGAAGGCAAGGATGAGCACTGCGTGCATCCAGAAGGCAAGCTCAAAAACGAACGCAGCGGCACTGCCAAGTCCTGCAGCAAGCACAGAGCCGAGCGGCTGTGCGATTGGACGAACGGCCCATGAGAAGTCGCCGTTATGAACAGGACCGCGGAGTGCATTCTGCACCAACAGCGACGTCACAATCGTAAAGATGGTGAGCAGGATCATGCCTGCCTCGACCTTTTCGTGTTCTACCTGGAGGCGTCGAACCTTTGTTACATAGCGGCGCCAGAGTGACATCATCGTACCTACGATGATGAGCAGACAGAACAGGTCTGTAAGGACGGTGATAACGGAATACACCGGACCGAGGAAGTTAAACGACCACGAATTGTTGATTCCCTCCAACACCATCTCGACTGCTGAAAACAGCAGCACGAGGAATCCCCAGAAAATACCCGCGTGGATCGGACCAGCAACCTTATCCCGAAGGATCTTGCTTTGTCCGAAGCCAACCACCAGCGTCGTTCGCAGCCGCTCTCCGATGCGATCAAACCGGTTCTCGGGACGACCGACACGAAGCCATGCAATGAGACGTCGGGCACTCCTCGAAAAAAGTGCCGCCGCAAGGCCCAGTACGATGATGAAGATGATGTTCTTGAGTTCCATGGCGATATTCTCCATTCCATAACGACGTGCGAAGATACCAAACAGTACCTTTGTACTCTCCGTTCATCAAGGTGTATGCATGTCACATGTCGTTCCTGTTGACGTCGCCATCGGCGCTATTACGTCTGGTAATCGTCTTTATCTGCATAGCGTAGCAGCCGCACCTCAGACGCTGATTGCCGAAATGATGCGGCAAGCACCTCGCTTACGTGACGTCGAAATCATCCACCTCCACACCGAGGGCCCAGCCCCCTACGCAGCGCCCGAGTATGCTGCAAACTTTCGGGTGAACTGCCTCTTCATTGGTGGCAACATGCGCAAGGCCGTCCAAGAGGGTCGGGCCGATTACACACCAGTGTTTCTGTCGGAAATTCCACATCTCTTCCGTGACAAGATTCTTGACATTGATGTCGCGCTCATTCATGTATCGCCGCCTGATCGACATGGCTTTTGCTCGTTGGGTGTAACCGTTGAAGCCGCCCACGAGGCATTGCACTCAGCCAGAGTTGTTATCGCACAAATCAATCCGCGCATGCCGCGAACACATGGCGACGCACTGATCCATCAGGATAAGCTCACCTATATGGTTGAGGTAGACGAACCAATCTTAACGGTCGAGCTTCCTATACTTGGTGCGGTAGAAACAGCCATCGGACGTCATGTGGCCGAGCTTGTTGATAATGGGGCCACCATGCAGATGGGCATCGGGGCAATTCCTGACGCCGTCTTGCATCAATTGTACGGACACAAGGATCTTGGTATCCACACGGAGATGTTCAGCGATGGACTCATTGATTTGGTTGAACGCGGTGTTGTCAATGGGGCGTGTAAGACAATCCACCCTCGTAAGATCGTTGCAACATTTGTGATGGGAACGCAGCGGGTGTACGATTTCGTGCACGATAATCCAATGGTTGCGATGTTGGATGTGGCATACGTTAACAACCCAACGGTGATTCAACGCAATCCCAAGATGACGGCTATCAACAGCGCGCTCGAGATTGATCTCAGTGGCCAGGTCTGTGCCGACTCACTCGGCACTGCGCCCTACTCAGGCGTTGGTGGTCAAGTTGATTTTATGCGCGGATCTGCACTATCGCCAGGCGGGAAGCCTATCATTGCGCTCCCAACACGGACATCCAAGGGGCTTGCCCGTATTGTGCCGACGTTGAAGCCTGGTGCCGGTGTCGTAACGTCGCGGGCACATGTACATTACATTGTAACGGAGTACGGCGTAGCCTATCTGCATGGCGCATCGCTCCGTGAACGTGCACGCCGGCTCATCAACATCGCACATCCGGACGATCGCGAGATGCTCGAGCGGGATGCCCGAGATCTTTGGAAGCTCACAGTTTAGGATGCAATCATGAAACAGACCTTCGTTGCAATGAGCGTGCTGGCCGCTGTTGTGGCTCCTGGCGCGCTCACGGCACAAGTGCCCGTAGCCTCGCCATTCGTGATCGACGTGATCTCTTCGCGCGCACCAGAACTACTGGAGCGCCCGCGGTGTGACGTCTACGCCGCCGTACCCTATAGCCTCCTGAACTTCGTCGAGCTCGATACAGGCAACGTTGCGGAGTACACACTGTCGACGATCATTCGCGACTCAACTGGTCGCAAACTTGTCGACTCTGTGTATCGCAGAACAATCATCGAACGTGATATCGCCGTGACACGGGGCAGCACAGGATCAGCAGACAATTCAGTGCGACGCTATCGGTTGCCGTCCGGCACGTATCGCATGGAACTCGTGCTTCGCGACGTCTTCGGTAAACGCGATTTTTCGATATCGCAGAAGATTGTCGTTCCTGTGTTTCCTGAACAGGAAGCATCGATGAGTTCTGTCATGCTCGTTCGCGAGGTAGAGCAACGTGGATCACGGTATGCCATCACACCGTTTATCGGAGATGTGATCTGGTCGAAGGACATGCAGCTCTTTGCCTTTGTGGACTGCTACGTCCCACGAGGGATACCACGTGTTGGACTCGAGTGGTCGATTACCGCACCTGACAATCGCGAGGTCGCATCCGGACTTGGCGAACCCGTTGATGTACGAGGTAGCTCGACGCAGGCATTCGTTCCGCTAAGCCTGCCCCAGCGTATGATGCCGGGCACGTTTCAACTCCGCCTTCGGTTGCACCCATGGGATGCTAGCGGGTCGATCGATACCACATCGACGCTCGCTGAACGCAGTCGTACTATCGTCATTCCCCGCTCGACATCTGGTGCCGTGCTCAGCGACCTTGCAAAGGCCATCCGACAACTCATCTATGTTGCAGACCAGGCTGATATCGACATGATCAACGCTGGTACGACCGAGGCCGATAAGCTTGTACAGTTCGATGACTTCTGGAAGCGCCTCGACCCAACACCATCCACTGTTCGTAATGAGGCCTTTGAAGCCTTCTACGATCGCATCGAACAAGCGAATCAGCGCTTCAAATCATACACGGAAGGATGGCTTACTGACATGG
>CAMCXP010000066.1 GCA_945883395.1 Melioribacter roseus P3M-2 | reverse complement strand
AAGAGGATGCCCCCACTCCCTAGGCGAATCCGCGAGGTACGAGCGGCGGCGTTCGACATCATGATTTCGGGTGAGGCTCCGGCGAAGGAAGCCGATGCGTGATGCTCTGCGAACCAATAGCGATGGTATCCGAGTGCATCAGCATGCTGCACAAGATCCATCGTCTGGGCAATAGCTTCAGCGCCACGCTGTCCGGCGATGACGGGCGATTGATCGAGGATGGAAAGCTTCATGGTGTTTCGACGGTGGTGATGTGCTGTCGGTCAATAGAAAAGGCAAGCACTGGCTGGGCGCTCCCCTCGACGAGTACGCTGAGTACGTCCTCGGTTACGCGATGCCCGCCCCCTCGCAATACGTCGAGTGCTTCGGCTACCGCAAGCGTATGGTCGGGCTGCTCGCGCACAATCCGTAGGAGTTCGGCCTTGGCCTGTTTGATCTGAAAGGAATTCATCACTGCGAATCTACGGGAGGTATCTTTGCCGGATGCAATGGATCATTACGCTTATCCTCGTTCTGGCATCGGCGCATGCCACGGCTCAGCTTCTTCCACAACAACCACAGAAGCGTCTGGTTGCCGGCGTTGTCAATGGCGACACGGTATGGCTCGATGAATATTCACGCGAGGTTGGACGCCTCACTGAGTATTCGTCGCAACGTGGGGCCGTCGATCCGTCCGACATCATGCAGCAGGCATGGTCGGATCTTGTAAACCGTCGCTTAATGCTGCAGGAAGCAACGCGGCGCAAGATCGATCTTCCGATGCGCGACGTCGATAGCGTTCTACTTAATGCTACACCGGAGTTCATCAAGCGCGGACTGGTGGATGAGAAGGGCAAGTTTAATCGCACGCTGCTCGCAGCGATGCTCAACAACCCTGATTCACTTATCAAGGCCAATACCGAGGGCCTTACCGCGCAACAACGCGCTGACGAACGCGTGCAGCTCAATGCATCGATCGCACAATTGCGCGAACGCATTGGTCTGATGGAACTTGAACGTCGCATGCGTGCCGACCTAGCATCGTCGGTTCCGTTCGATACAACTGGTCTGCGCAAGCGCTTCGCGGATGCCGCTACATCCGCCACGGCAGACATTATCCTTGTGCCCTGTCGCAAGGATCTACCACAGCCGTCGGTCACAGACCTGCAAGCATATCACACGACACATGCCGCCGACTTCACAACACCAAAACCGATGCGTCGCATCGCGTTTCTATGGTGGCCAATGCAGGCAGCCCCGGTAGACTCTACCCTGTTCCTGAGCAACGTCAAGAACTTTGTCGGACTCCTCAACGACGCTCGCACGGCACGTCAGCGCGATTCCGTGTGGACGAGTGTGGCAACAACCACATCGAGTGGCGCACTGCGCCTTTCGCCCGATTCAACGGATCATGCGCAGTTCTATGCAGCGGTGAAGGGCAAGAAGCCAGGCACAGCGGTTGGCCCCATCATGCACCCAACAGGTGCACACGTGCTCCTCGTCGATACGGTGCACACCAGGAAACCGCTCACACGCAACATCAGCGTGCGGGTTATCGTAAGCGAGATCGAACCATCACGACAAACCATCGACAGCATTTTGTCGCAGGTCGACGACGCCGCCGACCTCTATGAACAGGGTCTGGAGCTCGGCGCAATTGCCGGACGTTTTGGCCGCACGATTGAGATGTCTCGTTGGTTCACCGATGAAGAAAAACTCTTCGGCTCACATCGCCTCGTTGATGTTGCGTTCCGCACGCAAGTGGCCGCCGCATGTGATCCAATCGATACACCAGAGCGCGGTATCGTTCTGCCGATCGTCACCGATTCAGTGCCTGCTGGCGCTATGCCGTTTGAAGCTGCCGTGCCACAGATTGCCGACGCAATCAATCGTCAGCGTGGCTGCGGAGATCGCCTCCCAATCGCAAAGACTGTTAAGGGGCTCGCATTCCGCCTCGACGACGGACGCCTGATGTTGGGCGAGAACATCAAGGAAGCACAGATCGTGCGCGGTCTGTCCGTATTCGCCGACGGAATGATCGGCGAAGTACTCTACGATCCAACCGCTGCACGCGAAATCCTTGCCAAGCCCGTGCCCGATCTGTATGGTCCGTTCCTCGGTGAATCGGGATGGTACGTCGTCAACATCACCGGCGTTGTCAAAGCGAATCCGGAGGAGTTCCCGATGTGGCTCGAGCTCCGCAAGGGGGATCTCGAACAGGAGCAACGCGCTGCCGCGTGGGACAAGCTTCAAACATCATTGCGTACAGCTGCTACGATCACCGATAACCGCTGGATGTATTTCCGCTACTAACCATCTGCAGAACCTATGGCGCTTACCATCCTTGATCTCGGTGGCGTACTCTTCGACATCGACTTCCATCGCACACGTCGTGCAATGATGTCGCTTTCAGGTTACAACGGACGTGATATCATGTTCGGTGTGGAGGATCAGGATCCCGTCTTCGTTGCCTACGACCGTGGCGATATGTCAACGCCAGAGTTCCGTGAGCGACTTCGCGAACTGTACGGCTTCACGTGCAGCGACAAGGATCTTGACCGTGCATGGTGCGCCATTCTCGACAACGGACTATTCACACAAGCAGAGGCAACCGTTGCGCATATTCGCCGAACCCGAGCATCAAGAACGAGCGATCGACTGGTGATCTTCTCCAACATCTCCGAGTTGCATTACCTCGACGCGCGCGATCGCTGCGCGCCTGTGTTCAATGCTGTCGACCACGTCTACCTATCGTTCGTGGAGCGCGTGCGAAAGCCCGACCCAGCTGCGTTTCTGCACATTTGCGCTTCGGAAGGGGCCGACCCAGTCGACACGTTGCTCATTGATGATTCTCGTACAAATTGCGCCAGTGCCTCAGCACTTGGCATACAAGTAGTTCATGTAACGGATCCAACAATCCTCACGACGCTATGACGGCATTGTCATCCCTCCTCGTTCCGTGCTCCTTCGATCCCACATTATGGACTGATGCTGAGCTGGGCAGAATGGTGCATCGCGCTGCAGAACACCTCTACCAACGTGAAGACCAGGAAGCGGCAGCAGCCCTTGCTGAGATACCTGAAGATCTTCCATCAGATCTTGCCATGGCTCGTCTCATCTTTGAGCTGTGGCTGCTGAACCAGAATTGGGAGCGTGACTCGGCAGTTGAACTCTTCGAACGCAAGCGCGATATCATTGATCCTTCGGCACCGCTCGGCGCATACGCTCAGTACCAAGGAGTTATTGCTCTCGTACGTGTGGGTCGGAATGAGGAAGCACTGGACTTGCTAGCCGTTGTTGAGTTCACGTTGCGTGAATTCGACGAACACATTGCCCTCGGTCTAGTATATGGTCTTGTTGCGGGAACCCTTAGTAATCTCGGCGACATGCGAGCAAGTGTCAAGTACTTTGCTGCTAGCTACGACGAACTCGCTGCACATGGTACAGATCGACAGATCGCGCGCGCATCGCTCAATCTCGTGTTTGCGTATGCCGTGATTGGACGACACGAAGATGCCCTGCGTATTGCAGAGAGCATCTACGGACAACTCACAGATGAAACAGAAAGCTCGGAACGGTCGGTTCTATATGGACACCTCGAGTATTGTTGTGAGTTGCTTGGTCGCTATGAAGAAGCGCTCAAATGGAATGCGATACACCGTGAACTCGCGAGGCAACATCAACAGGACGAACTACTCATCGGCCTTGAGGTCGACAAGGCATTCTTTGTCTTGCGCCTCAAACGGTTCGACGAAGCGCAACAGATATTGGCTAGCATTCCCGATGCAACAGCAGTTGAGATAGCGCACTACAAGGTCCGTTGGGCATGGGCGTGCGGACTTCTCGCGCATGAGCACGGCAATACAGAGAAGGCTCTGGAGATATGGACGGAAGCCATCGAGCATTGCACGCTCAACGGCGTAAGCGACGAGCTTCGGCTACGAGTCTTCGATGAGATCATCCAACTCTCACAGACTGAGGACGGTCTGCCGCGCCCTGATTTCGCAGCAACGTATGTCGACTATCTTAAGCAGCGCGTTCGTCACGTCGATCAAATGTCATCCAATGTCTTGGATGCGCACGCGCGCTATGCTGCTCGTCTCGCACAGTACCGTCTCGAGCGCGACGAACAACTCCGCACGACGATCCTTGAGTCAGGCGAGCAGTCGCGCCGCGAGATCGCCATCGCCATTCACGATGGCGCAGGGCAGGAGCTCGCAGTAACAGGGATGCAGCTGGACGCTGCATTGTGCGAACTTCCGGCGGATCATCCAGCACGTGAGTATGTCGAGCAGGCTCGGCATCGCGTTGCCGATACCGCTCGCGAACTGCGAACGCTCTCGCACGCCCTGGGCACTCGTAACCTGGAACGCGACGGACTTCCTACTGCTATTTACAACCTGGCGTGCGACGTGCGATCGAACTCACGCATCGGCGTCACGTGCTTCATCGACGAATCGCTTGAACACATCCAGATCGATCTTGCTCAGTCCATCTATCGCACGGTCCAGACGTTGGTAAGCAATACTCTTCGCCATGCCTACGCGACCAATCTGGACATCTCCATTACGTTGGAGGGCCAGCTTATTCGCGTTGGTATTACCGACGATGGTGTTGGGGCCGACGCAGCACGTGTCGAGGAAGGCATGGGCTGGCGTAGCATCCGCGCGCGCGTAGAACTTCGGGGCGGTACGTTTACGGTTGATACAAAGCCCGGGGCAGGCACGAGCGCCGTGGCAACATTTGCTTATTCCGGTAACGCCTGACCGTTTGTTTCACGTGCAAACGCGAGGGCAATGGCTCCGAGCACGTAGGCAATGGCAAACGCCGCGATAGCATTGTGGTAGCCATCAAGAATGTGCACAAGCACACCTACAAAGAACACGCCGACCGCCGTCAAGAGACGTCCAGCGTTCATCGAGATGCCTGTCGCGGCTCCGCGGATGAACGTCGGAAACAGCTCGGGGATGTACGTGCTGAGCACACCTTGATTGATACCGATTGCCATGGTGAGTAGGAAGATCATGGCAAACAGTGTTGGACTCGGCACAAGTCCTGTCTGAAATGTCGCCACCGATAGCGCTGCGCATGCAGCATATCCTACAAACACCGTCCGCCTGCGTCCGATGCGATTCGCCAACGGTGCACCCACGAGCGCACCAGTCATACTCCCGATGCCAAGCACGATGCTCACCATTCCACGGTTGTGCTGTGCGTCTTCAGGACTACTCATGCTGTGCACCCAGGTTGGCATCCATGTGAATGCTGCCCACAGTCCGATGAGCATCGAACCAAAGAGCGTGATGCCAAGCACAAGGTCCTTGCGGTACCGAGCATCAAAGACGTTCTCACGCTCGGCATAGCCAACTTCACGACGGCGCTCGCTACTTCTCCACACATCCGACTCACGGACAAGAAACAACACAGCAAGGCCGAGAACGATGGTCGAGCTCCCCATCGTGTAGGCGAGGTGCCAGTCCTTCACCGCACTGCCAATAACTCCCGCAACGAGGAATCCAATTGGGAACGAGTTCATCATGATCGACACCATGCGAGCACGATTACCCTGCGCCCATGCCTCAGAGATCAATACGGAGCTGATGAGAAGTATCCCACCCGCACCGGCACCGGTGAGGAATCGGATGGCAATTAAGAATGGCAGCGATGGCACAAAGGCCGTACAGAACACTCCCAACGAACACGTGCAGATCGCCGCAAAGAGCGCCAACTTGCGTCCAATTCTGTCTGATACTGCACCAAGAACAAACGCGCCAACAGCCCAGCCGATAAGAAACGATGCCCCTGCATACGACCCCATTGTAGCGACATCCTGTGGGGTTGCCGTACCGCCCGACATTTCAGCGGCGATAATGGGGAGATAGGTGCTGAACAGTGAACCAGAGATGCCAGCGCTGACCACGCTGAGCACCACGATCACATACAAGATTGCGCGTTGACTCATGCAGCAAAGATAGTGCAGTGCTATATTCGCACTCCCGATGTGGTCATCACCCGTAGCGGTGATGCTGTGAGGGAAGCATGTGTGAATCATGCGCGGTTGCGCCGCCGTATCGGACGACAATCCATCCTAGCTCGCAAAGAGCAGTCACTGATGTTGTGTTGATGACACAACGCGGGAAGGCGGATGGTGAGGACGACTCCGAAGCCGGAAGACCTGCCACATCGATCTTCAACTCGGGGTCTCTGCACCCCACCGTCACGCATCATGACGGGATTGAACAAGGAGCACGCAATGCGTGGAGCTCTCCTCGTGGCTATGTGCCTGCTCGGCACACTATCTCTCACTGCCCAACGAACGGTCGAGACACCGCCCATTCCGGCGTCGGTCCATGCCGTGGGCGATATCGTTCACATTTTCTGCGCCCAGTCTGATGTCGACTACGACGGCACGCTGGATCCGGGCGAACTGCCTGCCGCTTGGCTGCAAGTCGATCGTTCTTCACTGCAGGTTCTGCGCACGTTCACCTTTCCATGGGCTGATGTGCAAGTGTTCCGCTTGGGAATTACCGCTGAGACAAACCGCGCCTACATTGTGGTGGACGGGAAGGTCGAGGAGTTTAAGCTCGACGATCAATCACCGATTGGCGTGATCTATCAAGCGCCGGGTGCATACTCGGTGTCGACAACCCCCGCGGGCAACTCGCTCTACATCGCACACCGTCCGTCGTTTACCGATCCAGGTGTTGTTGTGCGCAAGGTGCTGGGAACTGGCGATTCAACATCATTCGCAGCCGGACCAAATCCACAACAAGCCGTGCGCTTTCGCACAAGCGACGGCACAGCTGGCGTGATCATCCTCTCCGAAGGCGTCTTTGGTCAGGAGTCTGGTTCAATCGACCTGTGGGAAAACATCAACAACGTCGATGAGCGTGTAACGCTGAATGTGGGTGATACACCAAACCACATCACGGTCCATGGCGATAGCGCATACGTCACCGCCAACGGCTCACATTGGGTTGCGGTGATCGATCTCAAGCAACGAACAACCGTTGATACGCTGCTCATTGGAACCGAGGGCTTTGATGGTCCGCGCGAGTCGGTGGTTGCCAACGGGAAGCTTCTTGTGAGCACGTACGCGGGCGATGTCCGTGTGATCGATCTTGCTACGCGGAACATCATGCGCATCATCCCTATCGGTGCAAAACCGGAAGGACTCTGCATTGCCGGTGAGGATCTGTGGGTCACGCGAGCCTATACCGCGGAATACGCCCCAGCAAAGGACGTTGTGGTGTTTCGCGTGATTGATGCCACATCGGTGCAAGCCGACGTCCGTACTCCCGTGGCACCACGCGCCATCATCGCCACCGGCACCACGGTGCGTCTGCCGTTTGCGGCTGCGCGCCCCCTAACAATGCGCACATTGGATGGTCGTACTTCGACGATTCGCGCCGTAGATTTGGAACATTGTACAATCGATGTTTCAACTCTCTCGCGGGGCGTGTACGTGATCACCGATGGCACGTCGTCCGTGACACTTATGCGATGAAGCTTCTCCCCCTCCTGCTGCTCTGTGCGGTTGTTGCATCAGCACAACCAACTCCTTCGTCTGACCAACTTGATCTTGCGTTTCGATCGATGCGCTTCCGCAACGTCGGTCCGTTCCGCGCAGGACGATCACTTGCAGTAGCCGGACATCCGGATCTGCAACAGACGTATTACTTCGGAGCGACAGGAGGGGGCGTTTTTAAGACCGATGACGGCGGCGATACGTGGCGCGATGTGAGCGACACAACGTTCTCTACGTCGAGTGTGGGCGCTATCACGATTGCGCCATCCGATCCGAACGTAGTGTACGTTGGTATGGGCGAGACCGATATCCGCGGCAACATCTCGCCGGGCGATGGCATGTATAAGACCACCGACGGCGGCCTGACGTGGAAGCACATCGGTCTGCGCAATGCGCAGATGATCGCCGATATCGTCGTGCATCCGGACAATGCGGATGTTGTAATGGTATCGTCGATGGGGAATGTCTTTACCTCGAACGCGAGAACAAGCGGAATCTTCAAGTCGATCGACGGTGGCACAACGTGGAAGCAAGTGCTCAACCGCAATGATTCGACCGGCGGCATGACGTTGAAGATGGACCCAAACAATCCGCGCATCGTCTATGCCTCGCTCTGGCAGGCCTACCGCAACGCCTGGAGCATGAGCAGCGGCGGCAGCGGATCGGGTCTGTTCAAGAGCACCGACGGTGGCGATACGTGGAAGGAGATCACACGCAATCCCGGCATGCCGAAGGGTATGCTTGGAAAGATCAACGTGGATGTATCACGTGCGCAGCGCAATCTTGTGTGGGCAATGGTCGAGAACGAGCACGGCGGACTCTTCAAGAGCGTCGATGCTGGTGCTACGTGGCAGCGCGTCAACACCAACGCAGAACTCCGCCAACGTCCGTGGTATTTCAATCATGTGTTTGCCGATCCCATGAATGCCGACGTTGTGTACGTGCTCAATGTGGGCATGCACAAGTCGATTGATGGCGGTCGCAGCTTCTCGGGCATGGATGCTAACCATGGTGATTATCACGATCTATGGATCGATCCTCGCAACCCACGTCGCATGATCATCGCAGATGATGGTGGCGCTGTTGTGAGTGAAGATGGCGGACGTCACTGGACGGCAGATGATGTAGCTACTTCACAGTTCTACCACGTCACTGTCGATTCGCACTTCCCCTATCGTCTCTACGGCGCACAGCAAGACAACACAACGGTCTCGATCCCACACCGTTCAATTGGTGGCTGGTCGATCGAACGCAACGATTGGTACTCGGTAGCAGGCTTCGAGAGCGGCTACGTGGTGCCACATCCAACGAATCCCGACATCACATTCGGGGGCAATTACTCTGGCTACCTCGGACGGAAGTCACACACGCTGCAACAAGAACAAGACATCTCGGTGTATCCGAATAATCCAATCGGCGAAGGGGCGAAGGATCGCGGCGAACGCTTCCAATGGACCTTCCCGATCGTGTTCTCACCGCATGATCCAACGGTGATGTACACTACATCACAGCACGTGTGGCGCAGTACCAACGAGGGCATGAGCTGGACGCGCATCAGCAACGACCTTACGCGCAACGACACAACGAAGCAGATTCCATCGGGTGGTCCGATCACAAAGGACAACACGGGTGTTGAAGTGTACAACACGATCTTTACGTTCGCGGAATCACGCGTTGAAAAGGGCGTTCTATGGTCGGGCAGTGATTGTGGTCTGATCCACGTCAGTCGCGATAACGGCACTACCTGGACCAATGTCACACCGAAGGGTTTGCCTGAAGCCCTTGTCTCAATCATTGAACCTTCACCACACAGCGCCGGCACAGCCTACGCAGCGATCAATCGCTACAAGCACGGCGATGACGCGCCGTACATCTACACCACGACTGACTACGGTGCAACGTGGGCGCTTACGACAAAGGGCATTCCGAAGGGTGCCTTTGTGCGGGTTGTACGCGAAGATCCGTTCCGCAAGGGGCTTCTCTATGCTGGCACTGAGCGCGGACTCTACATCAGCTTCGATGCAGGCACTACATGGAGTCGCTTCCGTCGCAACCTCCCACTCACACCGATTCACGATCTCGTTGTGCATCCTACAGAGAAAGATCTTGTGATCTGCACGCATGGACGCTCCTTCTGGATTCTCGACGACCTCACACCACTGCACAACTACAAGCTGCGAAGCACAGCAACCCTCGCTGCATATCCTCCACGTCACACCTATCGTGTGCAAGGGGGCTCGTGGCATAGCCCAACAATGAACGTTGGTGAGAACGCGCCATCTGGTGTGCAGTTCCACTATCAGCTCAGCGACACAACATCGAAGGAACTTACGCTTACGATTCGCACTGCCGCCGGTGATAGCATCGTCGGCTTCTCGAGCGCACGTTCACCGAAGGGCAAGCCCTTCGATGTCGACAACACGTTCTATCGCGACTCGCTGCATCGCGTATCAGACGAAGCCCTTACGCGCCATCGCGGTGGCAATCGCTTCGTGTGGGACATGCAGTATCCTGGTGCAGAGCCACTTGATGGCGCACTCCTCTGGGGTGGCGGCACGGAGGGTCCGCGCGCAATGCCTGGTACGTACATCGCCGAGTTCACACTCGGCAGCGACACACAGCGCGTGCAGTTTGAAATCCGCATGGATCCACGTCTGACCACACCTCGTGAAGCACTGCAGGCGCAGTTTGATCTGCATCAGCAGATCAATGCAACGCTCTCGCGCGTACACAAGACCATCGCATCGATTCGTACCGTGCGCGGATCGATTTCAACATTCCAGCAGCGGATCACCGATCTCGATACAGCCACAACGCGTGACATACGCGCCGACATGACATCGATCAGTGATTCGCTCACGACAATTGAGAATGTCCTTGTTCAAACGAAGGCTGTTGCGTTCCAGGATCTTCTGAACTACCCTGTGAAGCTCAACAACAAGATCGCATCGCTTGCGAGCGTTGCTGCGAGTGCCGACCGACGTCCGACGCAACAGGTGTACGATCTCTTTGCAACGCTCAAGCGTCAAGCCGACGCACAATGCGATCGCGTCGATGCAATCATCGCTAAGAACCTTGTCGACGTCAATGAGCGCATCGGCGTATTGAAGCTTCCGGCAATTGCGGGTCCGAAGAAGGACAAATGAGCACACAACGCATCATCCTTCTTGCGTTCACCGCGACTATCGCAATCCTCGGCTCGATGTTTTTCATTGATGTACCGTTGGCGAACTTCATCCACAGTTTAGAAACGCCGTGGCTGCGATCTGCAGGCATGGTACTGGAAGAGCTCGGCAAGTCGCACTGGGTTCTCGGGTACTGTATCCTTACGATTGCCATAGCATGGCGATCAATGCGCGACCTTGCGCATCGACACATCGAGTTCTTCCTTAGCGTTGCCATCAGCGGCATCGCAGCCAACATCATCAAGGTCATTGCGTGTCGTCCGCGGCCCATGCTCATGCTCACAGAAGGCATCACGCAGTGGGATCCACTCGCCTTCCGCATGGAATACCTCTGGAACAGCTTTCCGTCGGGTCATGCAACAACAGGATTAGCCATCGCCATTAGTGGCAGTGCCGCATGGCCCAGCCTGCGCTGGTTCTTCTGGCCACTTGGTATTGCGATCGCGGTTGCCCGCATGATCGTCGACGCACATTACCTCAGCGATGTAATCGCAGGGTCGGTGTTGGGGGCGATCATTGCCCTACGCTTACGCCATATCAGACCGTAGGGGCGAGACCCTGTCTCGCCCGCGGAACAACAACCGCATCGCCCAATTCCATGCGGGCGAGACAGGGTCTCGCCCCTA
>CAMCXP010000065.1 GCA_945883395.1 Melioribacter roseus P3M-2 | reverse complement strand
TGACTGGGCGCGTGCTCGCTCCACTGCAAGAGAGTCGGCATCCTTCAGCACTGGGAAAGGGTACTCGGCAATCACTGTCTCGTCGGTCCATGTACTTCCGATGCGTGAGCGATCGTATTGACTGCCCTGCGTATCGCCGAGTGCACCAGGTAAGAACGCAGCAAGCAGAAGCGTGGCGACAACAATGATGCTGATTCGGAGCGCGCGCGATGTTGCAAGACCCCCTTGCTGTTGCTGTGTGCGGTCTTCCTCGCGGATTTGCTCAAAAAGCGTCTGCTTCGCTGTTGCCATGATCGCCCCCTAGGTTAGCCTAGCGTCCGGTAAATGTTGGTGGACGCTTCTCGATGAATGCGCGGACACCCTCGGCGTAATCCGAAGAGTCTCCAGCACGCTGCTGATACTCTGCTTCTGCATCGAGCATTTCGTCAAGTGACGATTGAAGTCCTTGCTGGAGAAGCTGCTTAACAAAGCCATAGGTCTGTGTTGGACCCAACGCATACTGTTGCGCAACGGCATGGAGTGCCTGCGCAAATGCCTTTGGATGCACGACGCTATTGACCATGCCCAGTGCAAGTGCCTGTTCGGCCGTCATCGGTTTATTCAGTGTAGCGAACTCGAACGCCTTCGCATATCCAAGCATACGAGGATAGAACCACGTCGCACCTGAATCAGGGATGAGTGCAATGCCGATAAAGGCCTCAACAAGGCGTGCTGAAGAGCTCATGATGCGTACATCCGCGGCAAGAGCCAGTGACAACCCCGCACCAGCTGCAACGCCATTGATGCCGCAGATGATTGGCTTCGGCATCGACCGCATTGCACGGATGATCGGGTTATAGCGACGTTCAAGGGAATCCTTGAGGTCGCGCTTGTCGCCTGACTTTGGTGCATCCTTCAGATCCTGACCCGAGCAGAAGGCTTTGCCAGCGCCCGTGAGCACAACGCAGCGCACGGCATCGTTGTCGCGGGCATCGGCCAGTGCTTGCTGAAGTTCTGATGTTAGCTGTTCGTTGGCTGCGTTGTACGAATCGGGGCGATTCAACGTGATTGTGCCAACGCCGTCGGCAACCGTGTAGAGGATGGTTTCAAACGCACTCATGCTTATCGGCCCTTCCATTCAGGTTTACGCTTCTCAACAAATGCAGCCATGCCTTCTTTCTGATCATCCGTGGCAAAGAGCATGTAGAAATTCTTGCGTTCAAATTCAAGACCACCCTCGAGCGTTGTAGAGAACGCCTTGAGAACGGCTTCCTTTGCCAGACGTGACGCAACAGGGGCCTTTGATGCAACATCGCCGGCGAGTGCGAAGGCTTCCTGTAGGTAGTATTCGATTGGTGCAACGCGGTTGACAAGTCCTGCCGTCTGGGCTTGCTGTGCAGAGATCATTCGACCAGTCAGTACGATCTCCATGGCAAGTGCTTTTCCGACGGCACGTGTAAGACGTTGTGTGCCGCCTGCGCCTGGCATCACGCCGATGTTGATCTCGGGTTGTCCGAATTGCGCTGTATCACTTGCGACAATCATGTCGGCATGCATAGCGAGCTCGCAGCCGCCACCAAGAGCGAAGCCACTTACGGCGGCGATGATTGGTGTTTTTACCTGGCGAATGCGTTCCCAACGCGCGAACTGATCGCGCTCGAGCATCGTTGTCAGTGATGCGTCGGACATCTCGGTGATGTCTGCACCGGCAGCGAATGCCTTATCGCTTCCATGGATCACAATACAGCCGATTGCGGGATCCGCGTCGAAGGTTTCAAATGCTTGGACGAGTTCAATCATTGTCTGCAAACTCAAGGCGTTGAGTACGGCAGGACGATTGAGTTTGATGGCTCCTACGCCGCGCTGTGGGACGTAGGTTTCAATGCATGTAAATGTGTGTGTCATGCCAGACCAGTGATTGCTAAGAACTCGAAAATACGCATGTTCGAATCCCTATGGATCATCTCTTCATCCCCGGTGTTACCTCTGAACAGTCCATCGTTGCGTTGGACGAGCCAGCTCGCCGACATATAGCAGCGCTTCGACTTCGCGATGGCGAACAGATTCGTGTGCTCAATGGAAAGGGGCTGGTTGGACTCTGCCGCGTTGCTCGCAATGGGACCGATGTCCAACTCCATATCGTTGAGCGCGATCTGCGCCCGCGGCCCGCATCTCTCACGCTTGTGATGTCTAACCTTGACAACCGTGATCGATTCGAGTTTGCCCTTGAAAAGTCTACAGAGCTCGGAGTTACGCGCTTTGTGCCTTTTCTGGCCGATCGCAGTCAGCATCAGCGCGTGAGTATAGATCGCTTGCGGGCAAAGGCCATTGCTGCGATTACACAGTGTGGTGTAGCCTGGCTTCCGGAGATCCTAGAGCCATGCACGCTGGAAGCTGTAGAATGGGGCAGTACAGTCATCGTAGGCGACGACCGTGGCTCGCGTGCGTCCAATGCTGTGGTTGCATCAGATGTGACAGTGGTGGTTGGCCCTGAAGGAGATTTCTCTGATCGCGAGAAGGACTATCTCGCGGCACTCCCACAGACGCAGCGATGGGCGATTGGCTCAACGCGGCTTCGTGCGGAGACCGCTGCGATCGCGCTTGTAAGCACCGTGGTAGCCCTGCGATAAACCAAGAGCGGGATGCAGACATGACTGTCTACATCCCGCTGAATAATCTCTTCCGTTGACTTATCGCGTCACAACAACACGCGTCGTGCTTACAGCGCCGTTAAGACGCACTACAAGTGTGTATGATCCTGTTGCCAGTTGATCAACTGGGAGTGATACGAGGCGGATCGATGGTGCAAGCGTTTCCGACACAACGTTGATCTGCACGCCAGACGTTGTGAAGAGATCAACGCTCAACGTGCCACCTTGTTCAGCAACCACTTCCACCATGCCTGACGTAGACATTGGGTTTGGCGACACACGGACAGCCGACGCCGAGAGAACGTTCTGTTCATTCACACCAACGGTTCCATCTGACCACAAGCGAAGTGTGACAGGACGGTGATCCGAGACAGTCGATGAGTAGGACGTGAGGTAGCGCTCTGGCGACTCGAGGCATGCGCGATAGTAGACAGGAACGAGGTTGCGGTTGATGATGATGTGATCAATGAACGAACGATTGAACCCGAGGTACGACGAAAGACCTTCTTGTTCGAGAGGAAGCGTAGTAGCCTTCCAACCTTGCGTGTCATTGGTAAACACGCCATAGCATGAGGGAAGCGTTGAATCGATGTTCGTGCCGACGAGACGATCGTTAAAGTCGCCAAGGACAACTACGGAAGAGTCGTTGTAGAAGTCGCGCAGGTACGCATGGAATGTCTCAGCATCAGTCTTGCGTCGCTGATAGTCATTCTGTGCTGTCGATGAATCTGTGGCCTTCGCATGAATGTTGAAGACGACCATTCGCTTGCCACCGGCAATATCAAACGTCATACGCAGTGGGAAGCGTCCATTTGCCCATGCTTGTGAGCCTCCGTTTACTGCCAAGCCTGTTGATACAGGTGTGACTGTCGCTGGGTTGTAGATATAGGCCATCTTCTGATCAGAAGGGATGTCTGAATTGAAGATGCGACGGTAGCCACCAACGATCGAATCGCTGAGCGAGGCGAGAGCTTCGTCTGTGAGCACTTCTTGCAGCGCATAGATATCAGCCTTGATCGTGTCCATGATGGTACGAATGCGCTGACGCTGAAGCGTCTTGTTGAACGGGCCACGTGTCGAGTCGGCCCAGCCGAACCACTCAAGATTCCACGTTGTGATATCAATCGTGCGATTCTTACTAACGGTATCAGCAACGATCGGAGGAAGTCCGACATCTTGTGCCAGACGTGGAAGAAGTTGGTATGTGCCACGGAATTGGCTCACGACGCCGATGACGTCGATCTCACCAGTTGGGATCTCGAGATTATTGACACCGATCTCACATGCACGGTCGATACGAATAACCACGTCGTTCCCAGAGTTGTCCATCGCATTGTAGCTGCGGTTACCCTCAAAGCGTCCGCTCTCGATCATCTTCAGGCGACGAATACGGACAAGTTGTCCCTCCACACCTTCGCCGATGAGCGGGATCGAGATTGAGCGAGCAGCTGGTTCGACGCGAGCGCCTGGTACGACCGTGAAGCGAAGAGCATTACCCGTTAGCTGTGTAAGACCCGTTCCTGGAGCTCCGGTCGAATTCCCGAATTCGGCTAACGTGCCGCTTTCAACAATCACTGAGTCGCCAATCTTCACGCCAAGCCGCATGTTCTCGTTGAACACTGCAATACCGCCTGTGCGGTCTTGCATGTACACAACATTCGAAAGCTCGATCGACGACGTAACACGTCCTGCGATCTTCGAGACTGTTGCACCGAAATCCAACTTCTTTGCATCAGCGATAGTTATTGGATCTTGCGCCAGCACAGCGATGCTCGTTAGGCAGAGCAGTGCGACGTAAAGAGAAAAGCGTTGCATCATGAACGTGATCCTAAGAGAGAATTAAAAAATGCCAAGTTGAAGATCGCCCGGCGTTGCAGCATCGTAGCTGTACAGCATGTACGATGTGCCTGCGCGAAGCTCGACGTTTGGAAGGGTTGCCAACACCGTTGTTGTTCCGTACTCGCGGATCTGGAAGGTGTAGGTGCCAGGTGCAAGTTGTGAGTATTGTGCCGAGCTTTTCCCGGCTTCAAAAAACTCTTGTGTCAGCTTTGCCTTTCCGTTGACCCAAACTTCAACTTCGTAGGGGATGAAGTTAGTTGCACTACCTATGTGTGTGAACCGCACGAAGGAGTTTGCTGTGCCAGGAGGGAGTAAAGTGTCTTGAATCGCACGGAGATATGAGATGTTACTATTAGTCGTTTTACCAGTTGTGTCACCCAAAATGAACAGCAACACGCGAGCACTGCTTCCAAACGTGAAATATACGCTATCCAAGTAATTGCGTGTTTGAGATCCAAAACCGAAGCGTACTCGACGGCCAGCAGGCACATCTATCAAGGGAGAAACCGAACCTCGATTTACATCTACATACGAGGAGCTATCTACAGTAACCCTTAGAGTGGGAACATTCACAGTCGTGTTGACTACGCGAAACTGTGCTGGTTCAGGAGTTGGGAACGAAATGACGCCATCGTTGCACGCTGTGAGCGTGATCAGAGACATCAAGACGACAAGGTGCGCAAACCGTTTCATGATTGATACCGTTAGAACGTATAGCGAACGCCAAGCTGCATACGCCACCGTGAAAAGAAGTTGTCGGTGATATACACGCCAGGCTGATTGTTTGTTACCGGCTCACTATAGGTCATTTTCAGGCGGCCCTGGTCATCGAAGGGCTTGCCGGTGCTAACATCCAATCCAAAAATGTTTGCACTCTGAAAGTTCACAAATCTCTGCAAGCCCCATTCAGGATTGAGCAGGTTTAGCACATTCTGCACGTCGAGGGAGAACTGAATTTTGTGATCGGAAAATGCCGGGAACTCTTGAAGGATTCGCAGATCGAGCAAGTTAGCCCAGGGTTCACGCAGGACGTTGCGTGGGAGAATCTGACCTTGGTACTGCTTGAGCAATGGATTCGCGTCGATGAAGGCCATGATCTGTTGCCAGATCTGATCAGGAGATCGAAAATCGCTCTTGTCTGTTGGTCGTGGAACGACTATCCTAGTGCCGTAGTCTTCAGGCTTCGGGATGTAGACGAGGTCGTTACCACCAGCAGCATTGTCGCCGTTGTAATCCTGCGCGTATGACAGCGAGTAGGGACGTCCGCTGTTGCCTGAGTAGAATATGCCGATCGATGTCCAGATGTCCTTGTCCCACGTGATGCGATACGAGCCCGACACGGAGATACGATGGAGCATGTCGAAGCTTGAATTGCCCAGAGTGACGTCATTCGGGTCGATGGCGTCGGTGCTGATCCACTGCGACGTTGCGGTGGCTGCCGTCGATGAGTTGAGATCTTGTGTGCGCCCGTACGTGTATGACAATAGGACGCCGAGGCCTGGAATGATGCGATTGACTTCGTCGACTCGCAACTGACTCGACACGCTGTATTGGTAGCCGGCCGATCGACTGCGCAACAGAATCACCTGCGTAAACCGTCGATCGACAAGGGAGTCTGCAGAGCCCCCTGCATAGAGTGGACGTCCATCAAGAGGAGAGACGCCGACCAGGGTATCACCGCCGCTGATGAAGCGAAGGTTTGAGCGACGGAGGTTGAGGTTGGCATAGTCAACTTGATTCAAGAACGATCCGTACATGCCTTCCACAGTTAAGGTCACACCTTGCGTCAACTTCAGATCTATTGCAAGTGTGGACCGCCATACTTGCGGCATGCGCATGCCGTTGTCGGTGATGTTGATTGCGGATGTGTTAATCGGTAAACCTGGATAGCCTGGGTCACCTGGACGTGGCGCAGGCACACGAAGGTCCCACGTAACAGGAACACCACCTGAGTTGATTGCATTCGGAAGATTGTTGCCGCCGAGTTCCGCGCGGAACAAATCGATGCCGGTATTCGAATACTGATTCGACAGCCACACCGCTGCGACGCGCCCCGTGAACACGCCAGTACCACCACGAAGTTGCCAAGTCTTATTACCCGAGATGTCGTAGTTGAATCCGACGCGTGGCGAGAACAAGAGAGAACCGCTTGGCACCTCGCTGGTTAAGCGACCCGGGAAAGCAGCTGCAAACGCTGGATTCTCGAACGGCGTCGAGAGAAACAACGGCACATCAACGCGCACGCCCCCTGTGAGACGTAGTTGATCGTTGACCTGCCATTCATCCTGCGCATAGAAGCCAAGCTGAAGCATGTTCCACGCAGCACGTGGTTGCGGATTGCCGCCGGTGACGCTATCGTTGGCATAGCTTACGCGATAGAAGTTCGCCTGACCGACTTCGTAGGCATCAATAGTCGGAAACTGATAGCTCCCGAAATAGTCCTGAATAAACAGGTTGTTGAATCGCGAGAACTCGTTGTGGGTGCCTACCGTCACTGTGTGATCACCAAGGAACCATGTAAGATCATCGGTAAGCGCAATCAGGGTTTGATCAAGTGCATTCGCCTGTGAACTGCGTTCTGGTCCGAGGATGACGTTAAGTCCAGAACCCACTTGGATGCGAACTTCAGGGAATGGAATCGGGTTGCCTGATCCATCTGTCGGCAGAATGCGACGATCATTCGTTTGCGTGTACGACACGCGAAGCTCATTGCTGAGCTCTTGCGAGAACACACTGTTGAGCTGCATGACCGTCTGGTTATTCAAGCTTTCAAAGGTGTTCATGCGACTCAAGAGTGAAAAATTCTGTTCGTCGCGTTGAAGATTGCGATCCTGAATGCCGTACGTGAAGTTGTGCCGGAGCTGGAGCTTGTGCGCCTCGTTGATATTGTAGTCGAGGCGTGCGATCATGTTGATCGTGTTGTTGCGTGTGTTGGTAATGTCGTATCCGCCGGCATCATACCCATACCGATTGCGCGTGATAGCAATGATGCGATCAAGATCTTGCGATGGAACAGGGAAGTTCCTTGATGCTGATTTGTCATTCAGTGCAACTTCAACTGGCGTCGAGCGCAGGCGTGCTTCAGCCGTTACGTGAAACAGCAGCTTATCCTTGATGATGGGGCCACCCAAGCGTCCGCCGAACTGATAGTCGTAGAACTTATCGAACGGACGTCGAGCAGCATCGGGGCTAACGCCAACCAGACTTTGATTGCGGCCATAGGCAAAGACAGATCCGCGGAACTGATTTGTACCGCCGCGCGTGATGGCATTCACCAGACCGCCCGTAAATCCGCTCTGACGGATGTCGTATGGCGACACGTTCACGCGCAGTCGTTCAATAGCATCGAGTGAGAGGAAGTTTGAGTTTGCCTGTGATCCAGCAGTACCTGCCGAACCGAGTGCGAACACATCGTTTGCAACAGCACCGTCGATCTGGAAGTTGTTGAAGCGTGAGTTCACGCCCATGATGCTGATGCCCTGCAGTCCATCGCTACCAGCTGTTTGTGTTTGATTCGCATACGGATTGATGCGTGCGATGTCGCTGATGCTACGGTTGATGGATGGTGTTGCAGCGATTGCTTGTTCGCTGATTGTTGAACCTGATCCTGTGCGTCCTGGATCAAACAGCGGGTCGCGATCAGCTGTGATCACAACCTCACTGCGCTTGCGTGTTGACGTGCGAAGCTGAATGTTGCCCGTTGTTGCTTCGCCAACATCGACCAAAACGTTATAGAGTGTGTCGGGTTCAAAGCCGACGTATGTTGTGATTACCGAGTAAGCACCTGGGCGCATGCCGCGAATGAGGTACTGTCCGCGAGACTTCGAGATAGCTCCATAGATCGAGCCCGTGGATGTCGAGATAGCCTTGACAGTTGCACCTACCAGGGGTAGATCGCCCTTCACTGCGCCGGTGATCGACCCAGTGGTTACACCTTGCGCGCGGACCAGATGTGGTGCGCACAGACAGAGAGCTACAAGGACAACAGCGAAACAACGGGTCATGGGCATTCTCGTATTCGGATGGCTCCAAAATTACGGTTTTCCCGCGGCCTGCGGTGCCCGCCCGTATATTCGCTTATGGCAACATCGCTCTTCATTCCACCCTCGACTGCTCGGTCTGCTCTCAACCTGACATCGGTGCTGGATGTAGCGACACGCGCTGGGGAGTTTGATTCGGCTGAACCAATCCTGAATGCCGCGATTCTGAGCGTCATGGGGCGTTGCAAAGTGCTGCGTGCGTGCATTCTGCGTCCAGCTGGCGGCTTTTTTGAGCCGGTGATTGTGAAGGGGCTGCCAGCACCATCTGTGCCGGTGTTCACCTGTGTTGAACCAATCATAGCCACGGACTGCCAGGGGGCAGAGACACTTGCAGCGGCAGGAGTCGAATGGGTTGTTCCAATTCAGCATCAGGGTGAGATTACAGCACTCTTGTGCCTTGGCAAGAGCCTTGATTCCATCGGCGATGAGGAGTCGCTCCTATACCTCGATGTGATGCGGGCAATCGTTGCGGTTGCAGTGCATAACGCCGAGGCGATGGTCGAACTGCGACATTCACGCGTTGCAGTCGAGCGCCAAGCGCTATTGCTGCGATCGCTTTTTGAGGTGTCACGTGATTTCACGGGTGTCATCGACGACCAAGCAATTCTTCGTCTGACCTCGCTTCGGCTTATGGGACAGCTCATGACGTCGAGCTTTGCGCTGATTCTTGACCCATCGTTTGGCATGGAGACAGTTATTGTCAACAGGGCAGACGCGCAGCATTTGGCTGACCTTTTTCCTCGGGTGCTTTCGCTCCCGGCCCCTGTTCGCATTGATGATCTGGATGATGCCGATCCGCTACATGACGTGTTTGCCCAGCATAATGTCGGCATGGCGGCTCCTATGGTGCTGCACGGAAAGAACGTTGGTGCGCTTGTTGTCTGTCGAAAGCTCACTGGGCAAGCATACTCGCTCGACGAACGGTCCTTCTTGGAATCGGTGGCATCGATCGTGATCACGGCGCTGGAGAATGAGCGTCTCGATCGTGATCGTCGCGAGCGTGAACGCCTGGAAAACGAGCTTGATATTGCGGCCACGATTCAGTCGGGCTTGCTCCCGATGGAACTTCCAGATACGCCCGGACTCGACATTGCGGCTTCGATGACTACGAGTCGCCGCATCGGTGGTGACTACTACGACGTGATTCCGCTTGATGCCGAACGGGTGCTCGTGGCCATCGGAGATGTCTCCGGTAAAGGCGTCCCAGCTGCACTGCTAATGGCAAACGTACAAGCCGCGTTAAACGTCATGGCCCCGTTGGATCTGCCTCTGCCGTTGCTCATGGAACGCATGAACCATCTCGTGTGTGCCAACACCGAGCCTGATGTCTTCGTAACGATGTTTGTTGGTGTTGTGAATACTGCCCAGAAGCGGATCGACTATGTCAATGCCGGACATAACCCGCCGATCGTTCTTCGCAAGGGGACGGCAGAGCAGCTTCGAACTGGTGGTGTGCTCATCGGCGTGCTGCCTGACGCACCGCCGTACGTGCAAGGGTCACACGACCTTGCTCTAGGCGACGTCCTCGTGCTGTACACAGACGGAGTGACGGAAGCCACAGATGAACAACGACGTGAATTTGGAATCGAACGATTAACAGCGTGGCTCCACACGCACGCAGCAATGAGTCCGACAACGATTGTTGCGGAATTGCGCGATGAACTTACTTTGTATCGTGCGTCGGATACTCCCGATGACGATACATCACTCCTTGTGATAAAGGTCAACGAATGACATTCGAACAATGCATGGCGGATGCCGCCCAACACCACCGCGTCTCACTTGGGAATGGGGTAGAGCCATTTGCTCGAATCGCCTACGACGCTGAATTGTTGATTAAACGTGATACCGTTACGAAGTTCTGCGCATCTCTTAAGATCCCGGCTTCGCTTGTTGATGCGATCCTACCAGCGCCGATGCCGCGGGGATATCGCACGACATCGCGGCGCCGCGTTCGTGTACGTACCGGTGCAGTAGAGCTTGTGCATGGTGACGGAAGCACTGCTGAGGGGGCTAGCCCACTCGAACCGGAGCTTCATTCGCAGATCTACACGCATCTTACGGCGGCGATCAAGCGTCTGACACCGCCAATGCGACAGGTGCTGAACCATATCATTCTTCGCGGATCGTACGAAGAAATCGTCCTGATTATCAATGTCACCGAGATCAATGCTGGCGTGGTTCGATCGCTTCGGACAATGTCTGAGCATCTTCGCGACGCGTTTCCGCAGGTGCAGCACGCGTGGATCTATCACGACCCCAAGGGCAGCCGTTACTACCTCGATCTGGAGCGTCCCGCAACAGGTGTTGGAGCCAAGAAACTGTTTGGTGCGTTGGCATGGAAGTATGCCATTGGACCCGTGCAGTATCAAGTTGGTGTGTTCTCCTTCTCGCAAGTCAACCTTTCTATGGTAGAGCAGCTGGTGAACGTCGTGCGTGATCATGCAGAATGTACAAGCGATGACATCTTGTACGATATCTATTGTGGCTATGGATTGTTCGGAGCAGCACTTGCAGCATCCGTACAACGAGTGGTGGCTGTTGATGGCGAAGAGGCAACCGTGGACAATGCACGGTACTCAATACGCAGGGCAGGCGGTACATGCACTGCGCTCACGCAGGTTATCCGTAGTGGAAACGACATTGATGCTATCGTTCGGTCGCTCTATCGCATAGCACGGAAGGATCCGGCCGAAGCATCGAACATTGTTGTGATCGATCCGCCACGCTCGGGCACGGCCGAACGGGTTATTGCTGAAATCGCTAGCGGACTCCAACCGCGCCGGGTTGTGCAGGTCTTCTGCGGGCCAGACGAGATCTATCGCAGCACGCGCGAGTGGCGACAGGCTGGATACGGCGTTACGCGCGTTACGCCGGTCGACCTCTTTCCAGGAACAACAAGCATGGAATTCGTCATAACATACGATCGTGGTGCAGTAGTTGCCACTCCGGAACCACGTCCTTCTCCACGTCCAACATCACGACAAGGCCAGCCCCAACGTCAGGGTGGGGGACG
>CAMCXP010000064.1 GCA_945883395.1 Melioribacter roseus P3M-2 | reverse complement strand
CCATTGACGACGATGGTATCGAATCCAAAGGCCTCGCACTTCTTGTCGATCGGATAGACATTCATCACTTCTGGGATGCGACCATCGATCTGACAGTCGTTGTTGTCGATCAGCCAGCAGAAGTTATCGAGCTTGAAGTGCGAAGCAGACATTGCAGCTTCCCACACAGATCCCTCTTGAAGCTCTCCATCGCCGGTTAGCGTGAAGACACGGCGGTCGTTCTTATCGACCAGCTTGTCACTCATCGCCATACCCACAGCGATCGAGATGCCCTGTCCGAGCGATCCCGACGACGTCTCAATGCCCGGCAGGTGCATATCACGTCCTGGATGACCCTGGAGGCGGGTATCGTACTTGCGGAGAGTCTCCTGCTCCTTCTTCGGGTAGCAACCCGTATTCGCCAGCGCTGCATACATCACCGGAGCCATGTGTCCTGCCGAGAGCACAAATCGGTCGCGCGGAGCCTGCATATCGGCAGGATTGTACCGCATGTTGCCACCGAAGTAGAGCATCGTGAAGATATCAGCCGAACCCAGCGGTCCACCGCTATGGCCCGAACCAGCACGCACCAGCATGCGCACAATGTCGCGACGGATCTCATTGGCAATAGGCGCAAACCCCTCCGGAGCGCGACGTTCGTTCGTAAACGTCGTTTCGTTGAACTCCAGGGATCGTTTCATGTCGTCAGTCATGGCCGTGGTTTGGGTATGAGTGGGTAAACAGTCTACAAACTTACGAAAAGGGGCTTGCGCGGAACCCTCGGCACATCTTCTCGGTTCGTTGTAACAACGAGAGCCGTTATGTCTTCTCTGTTCCGATGAACGTAATCGGAGCGATCTTTGTACAACAGAGGGAAATCCTGCTGTTGTCGGTAACTCTTGAACGAATAATTTGTTTATCATAGCACCATTCTGAGGTGATGCACTCTGGGCTATCCCTCGGATTCATGCTATCTGTCAGTCAACCCATCGCGTACGTGCGGAGCAATCTGTGTACAGCGGTGATATCCTGATGTTTGGAGGTTTCCATGACCAAGCGATACGTGTCGCGTTTTCTTCTCCTCTTGTTTGTGGCCATTGCGGCTCTGACAACTGCACAGGCACAGCGGAAGATTCCCTCTGCCGAGCAGATTCTGAACGTTAACGGTGCGCAAGGTACTGAGTTCTGGATCGCCGTTCCGCCGAACGAAATCGTTCCGTTCCCTGTCGACGAGCTCGAAATCTACGTAGCGTCGGCCTTTGAGACGGACATCGAGGTGTTCGACGCAGCTGGAGCGAAGACATACCGTCGGAAGATCCTTCCGTACGAGATTCGCACGCTCTCGGACAAGCGCGGTGAAACCAACTGGACATGGGAATGCCGGGAGGGCGAGCAAGTGGTGAAGAAGGCTATTCGCATCACTGCGAAGAAGCCGATTTCCGTCTACGTGCTCAACTCTAAGGTGACTTCGTCCGATGGTTACATGGCCATTCCGGTGAATGGTTGGGGCACGGATTACGTTGCGACAACATATTACGATTTCCGCGAGTTCAAGCCGTGGGCATGTGGTTTCATCGTTATTGGACGTGAGAATGGCACCGAGGTAACAATCCAATTGCGTGGTACTGGCGAGCTTGACGGCAAAACGTCGGGCGGTAAGAAGCTTAACTCAGCACCATTTACAGTGCTGCTTGACGAAGGCGACGTGTACATGGTTAAGGGCGACGGCCAAACCCGTGGCGTGTTCGATCTTACAGGCTCGAAGATTAAGGCATCGAAGCCAGTTGGAATGATCTCATTCCACGAGCGCACGACAATGCCCAACCTGCTCATCAACGGCAACGGACGCAACCACATGGCCGAGATGACCCCTCCATCGACGACATGGGGCAAGCGGTATGTGTCGGTTGAGCTCCAGCGTGAAAACCGCAACGGTCAGGGTAAAGGCGATGTGTTCCGCGTGGTTGCCCGTGAGCCAAACACGAAGTGGAATCTTAAGTACTACGATAAAAACAACAAGAAACTCGTTGGTCAAGGTGGAGGCGTGTTGAACAAGGCCGGCGAGTTTGCCGACATTACGCAGTCTGGCGCTCCAACGACTATCACGTACGGATACTCGGTATGGGAAGCAGACAAGCCGATCTTCGTGATGCAGTATTCATGCTCGTCATCATGGGACGGCGACCCGATCCTTGACCCGTTCATGATCAACGTCACGCCGGAAGAGCAGTTCATCACGAGCACGATCTTCCAGTTCCCGACATCATCAAAGTTTTCCAAGCACCGCCTGAATTTGATCGTAAAGACAGACACTGCATCGCCTGACCTCAATAAGAACATCGAATCACTTGAGATCGACGGGATACCTGTTTGGCGACATCCGGCAGCTCAGAGCCCAACACTGAAATTCAATAAGATGTCCAACGGCCTTTACTGGACAACACTTGACTTCGGTATTGAGAGCCGCGCACACCGCATTTCAAGCAACGGTACTGTGAGTTTCGGCGGTTATATCTACGGCTACGGTGCTGTGGATGCCTACGGCTGGCCTGCTGCGGCCGGCTTCCGTCCGACGACGTCGGTCGATACGCTGCCACCGGTGATCATCGGCAAGGATGTCTGTGGTGACTACGAATTCGAAGCGACTGAAATTCGCAATAAGCCGGATCCTCCCCTGCCTGTTCCGATTGATACCGACCAAGTTGAGTCTGGCATTGCACTCATCGACTCTGTCGAGGGTGCGGGCAGCTTCAACTACCGCCTGGAACTCGTCACAGATCAGTTGTTCCCGCGCGATCCAAGCTACAAGAAGTTCAGGTACGAGTGGAAGGTTATCGACAAGTCGAAAGATGCGCTCTGTATCTACTTCGTGCAAGACTGGGCGGGCAATGTAACCTTCGATACATGCGTGTTTTTCGCCGACAAGATCGCATTCGCCCCTACGCCGCTGAACTTTGGGCAGATTCGCCTGAATACATCAGCGACGGCAGATATTACGATTACCAACAATTCAGATGCTGAAGTAACCCTGACTAATTCGAAGATCCAATTGGGCACGTACTTCGCGATCGTTGCTGGCGCCGTTCCTCCAGTCGTCAAGATCCCTGCCAAGGGCAAACATGTTGTTACGATTAGTTACAACGGCAAGCGTGAAACGCAGGATGTGCGTTCAGACTTCGATAAGGATTCGCTGGTCATCAATACAACATGTGGTCAGTTCAAACACCCTATTCAAGGTGTTGCTGCGCTCCCATGCATCAATGTTGAGGACTTCGATGCCGGCACGCTAAGCCTGAATCAAGAGTTCTGCAAGGCAGGCGGTCTGCGTATCTCGAATAATGGATCAGACACGCTCGAGATCACATCGATCACAGGCTTCCTTGGTACTGACTTCACAGTCACACCAGCGCCAGCACTTCCGATTCGCATCCTTCCGAAGGGCTTCTTCGAGTTGAAGCAAGTTTGCTACAAGAGCGTAACGATCAAGGTTGATGACCTCAACGTGACATTCGCAAGTAATGCAGGTTGCGGCGACTCTGTCTCGAACTGGAAGGGTAGCACACAGTCACCAGGTCCGATCATCATTGGCAAGGATTGGCGCGAGCGCCGCGTTGGTACGCTCCACCAAGGCTTTGGCAGTGTGTCGAACACGGGCAACCAAGTTCTGAAGCTGCGCGACGTGACCTTCATGGACGGTTCGAAGTTCTTCCCTGCGGGCTCGACAGATGCGAACTACGTGTTCAAGATCGTGGGCCTCATCGATGCTGGCAATCCTGTCACGATCGTAGACCTAAGCAATGGCAAGTCGGTCGATGTCCTAGTACTTTTCCGTCCGGCAGCCGAAGCGACATACACCGCGGACATGAAACCGGTATGGGAAGGGACCGTTGAAGAGCGCACAGCGAAGCTTCAGGGCGTCGGCATCATTCCGAAGATCGATACAGACCCAATCGACCTGACATGCGCCGAAACGCAAGAAGGTGTGCTCGCAGAACGTGACTTCACAATCACCAACGCAGGCACAATGGAGCTGACGATCACTGGCGCAACACTAAGTGCACCGGTTCCTCCTGGCTTTACGATTGTATCGACTACACCTGCACTGCCAATGATCGTTGCGCGCAACGGAGGCAAGGCAACCGTACGTGTGTCATACACACGCCCGCCGGCACAGCTTCTGGCAGCAAGCACGGCACTTGAACTTGTGCACGACGCAACTCCAGGCAACGGTACGGACTCCTCGACACTTGTTCCTGTGCCATCGCATAAGGAAACATTCAGTGTTGGTGGCTGCTCCGGACCAGACATCGAGACAGCCGACCGCGACTTTGGTCGTCAACGCGCTAACTGCGACTCACCTACCCTCTCCTTCACAATCACAAACACGGGTGGTGGATTTAAGCCACTCGAAGTGAAGGCTCTGGTACCAGGCGGCGCAGATCCAACAGCATTCACAGTCGTGGGCTACCTCGATGATGCCGGCAAGCAATCGACACTCCCACTGGTGATTCCTGCTGGTCGTTCGTTCCAAGTTCTCGTGCAGTTCACCCCGACGCAACCAGACGCTGCGCCATGGGCTGATCGCGCCTACTCGGCACAATTCGACATCACTGGGTATCCGCTCGGCGAGACAACGCCAATCAAGACTGTCACAGCACGTGTTGTCGGTGTAGGTTACGTCACACCAGTCGCTATGGATCTGAGCAACGACATCGCAGGCGGCGGTTCGAAGGAGCCAGGCGCATCTGTTGATTTCGTCGTGTCGGGCCGCAGTGCAAACTGGGTGAGTGCAGATGTAACGTCGTTTATTGCTGACGTGATTGTCGACAAGAATAACCTCACATTCAATAACGGTTCGGTTCAAATCGCTGGCGGGTTGAGTGGTGGTTGGACAGTCAACGATCCCGTAATCTCGGATCTCAATCCGTCACAGTCACAATGGCGCTTCACAGCAACTGGTGGCAACCGTATCTCCGGTGATGGTCCATTGTTCACATTCAAGGCAATGTTGCTCCTCGATGCAACGACATCAAGCAAGCAGAACCTTGTGCTCACACTTCCACGTCCGTGCGTGATTCCAAGCACGACTGGCGACTCAACGACGATCTTCAACTGCGCACTTACACGCCGTGTCTCAAAGATTGGTGCAACGCTTCCGAAGCTCAATCCGGTTGCTCCAAATCCGATTTCAAATGGAGCTGGTCACGTTTCGTTCTCTGTGGGCATCCCATCGATGACAACAGTTGAGCTGGTCAATGCACAAGGTGTCGTGGTTCGCACGTTCGTCAGCGGTCGTCTGAAGGACGGCGAATACGATATGTCATTCAGCACGGAAGGCCTGCCAGCAGGTGCGTACTTCCTACGTATGTCTACCGCAGCCTACTCAAGCAGCCAGAACGTGATCATCGTAGAGTAAGGTCACATTGATTCGAGACTACAAGGGCGACCCTCGGGTCGCCCTTTATGTTTTGGCACGTGCTTTGGTTCAGGAATTAAAAGATTTGTACTTTTGGAGCGTAAACGTCTATCTCGCTGATGATACCACAGCAACCATATCGCATTGTTGTTCGCACACTCTGTTGCGCTGCACTTCTTGTTGCTGCGACATTGAGTGCTTACGCAGATAATGCGCGCAAGGCATCTCCTCGCAAAACAACGCCAGTTGCCTCTTCGCCTATTTCAACGGCTGTGTCCACGACTATGCGTGCACTTGGTGCGGTTCGTACGCAACAGCAGAAGCCTCAGCAACGGGTCCTCGTTGGCAATGATTCGCTCCGCAAGGAGAATCGATTCCTCTTCGTGCGTGCTGCTTCAGAAGTATTGACAGTTCGCGTTGAATTCGCCCGCGACGAAGCTCAGGTTGAAATCGGCGTCTACAACATGCTTGGCAAGAAGATTATGGACGTACATCGCGGCGCAAGCGGCCGTGGTGTTCACGAATACACAACAGCGATCCAGGACCTCCCCGAAGGCGTGTATGTCTGCGTCATGCAGGGTGCGGACTTCCGCAAGGCGGAAAAGTTCTACCTCAGCCGATGAAGTTCGCAACTAAGGCCATTCATATCGGGCAAGAGCCGGACGAGCTCACAGGCGCCGTAACTGTTCCGCTCTATCAGACGTCGACCTACGCCCAAGAAGAGATCGGGAAGCACAAGGGGTTTGAGTATGCGCGCACGCACAACCCAACACGGTTTGCATGGGAAGCGAACCTCGCTGCGATGGAGAGTGGGACGCACGCATATGCCTTCGGAAGCGGCTCAGCAGCAGTAGACACGCTGATGCGCTTGCTCAGCGCGGGCGATCATGTGATCATGGCCGAAGACATGTACGGTGGCACATTCCGTCTTACCGACAAGGTGCTGCGTCGGTTTGGGATCACGTTCTCCTACGTCGATATGCGCAGCGTCGCAAACGTGGAGGCAGCGCTCCAGCCCAACACGAAGATGATCTACACGGAAACGCCGACCAATCCGATGATGACAATCACGGATCTGCGTGCCGTAGCGGAAATCGCACGTGCGAAGAACTGCATGATGGTTGTCGATAATACCTTCGCATCGCCCTACTTCCAGCGTCCGCTCGAACTTGGCGCACACATCGTTGTGCACTCTGCTACGAAGTACCTAGGCGGACACAGCGATCTTGTGAGCGGCATCGTTGCAACCAACGATGCGGCAATTGCCGAGCAGCTCAAGTTCCTCCAAAACGCAGTGGGCGCAGTGCCAGGTCCGTTCGAGTGCTGGCTGCTCCTTCGCTCTGCAAAGACACTCGCCGTGCGCATGGAACAACATGCTGCCAACGCAATGAAGATTGCGGCGTTCTGTGAATCACACCCAGCAATCGTCCAGACACACTACCCTGGACGTACGTCACATCCACAGCACGAGATTGCCGCACGCCAGATGTCTGGCTTCGGTGGAATGATCTCGGTTGAGCTCGGCTCGCTTGCGAAGGCCGTCGATGTCACAAAGCGCCTCAAGCTCTTTACGCTCGCTGAGTCTCTCGGCGGCGTTGAATCGCTTGTGTGTCACCCCGTGAGCATGACGCACGGATCGATCCCGAAGGAGCAACGCGATCGTCTCGGTGTAACCGAGGGATTGGTGCGCCTCTCCTGCGGAATCGAAGATGTTGATGACTTGCTTGAGGATCTTGAATCAGCGCTGCGCTGAGCCCCCTCGCAGAATTCTTAGGCCTGCTTCCGCACACCGACAACGTTGTACCGATTCGTCACAAAGGACCAGTCGGCGAACGTCGCATTGCCAGCAGGATTACAGCCTGCGCCGTGGAAGTCGCTGAATGCGGCTGACTGGTTGACCCAGACATAACTATTGAAGTTGAACGACACCGGCGCGCCGGCATGTACGATTGCGTCCTCCGCTTGCTGCATACGCGCGTCGTCTGTGCAGTACACCAATGCGCTGAGAGCACCATGCTTGCGGATGCTGGTGGTGACTTCGTCGAGCGATTGCTCGAATGAATCTGTAGTGATCACGAAGGAGATTGGACCGAACCATTCCTTGGTGTAGATGTCGACCTTCGATGTGTCGGTACGCAGCACAATTGGCGACAGCGAACGTGCGGCTTCAAAGCCGGGCTGGAGCACGGGAGCACTTTGACGCACTACGCCAAAGCCGAGACCATGTGCTTCGTCAACACGCTTGGCCGTTGCGGCATTCTGCACGGCACCGAGTGTAGTTGGACCAGCCTTTTCGTTGAAGACGAGAGCGTCGATCTTCTCGCGAAGCTTGTCGACAACAGCATCAACGGAAACAACGTCATTGCCGACCTTCATGCCGTCGCGCGCAATGAAGATGTTCTGCGGCGCGGTACACATCTGACCCGAATACAGCGTTAATGAGAACGCGAGATTATCCATCGCACGATCGAGATCGTCTGTGGAATCCAGCACCACACAGTTCACGCCGGCCTTTTCTGTAAACACGATCTTCCCGTGTTCGGCAGCTTCACGCTCGACGATTGCACCGAAGTGTGGACCACCCGTGTAATCAATGATGCGTACCGCTGGATGGCGCACGAGATCAAGTGTGATCGGCGCATCAACAGTATCAACTGCCAGCTGAATAACGTTTGGATCAAGACCCAATTCGGTAAGTACGTCACGCACACGCGCAACGACAATGGCGATAGGATAGATCGCACCAGGGTGCGGCTTCACGATCACTGTGTTACCCGTGACGAGTCCGGCGAACATGCCCGGTGTTGTATTCCAGATCGGGAAGGTCGAACAGCCAATAACGAGATTCAAACCCTTTGGTACGACACGGAAGCTCTTGTCGATCGACACGCTGATCTTCCCCATCGGCTTGGTCCACATCACATTCATCGCGAAGTGTTGTTGTGCCGAGAGTCCCATGGCAACGGCTTCGAGTGCACGATCATAGGCGTGCGGACCCGATGCCTGGAAGGCCATGACGAAGCCCTGTCCGGTGGTATGCTGTGTTGCGTAGCCAATCTCGAAGAAGTCCTTGGCGCCACGCTCAAGTGCCTCTACGAGGATCGATGCACGATCAGCTGGCGTCAGTGACTGCCAGGCTGTCTGCGCTGCTGATCCACGCGCAATAAGGTCCTCGACAGCGATGCTCGGATACGTGATCCCGAGCGGAAACCCATAGGGCGACACTTCCTCACCCGTCCACGCTGATTCGGCAGGCAAACGATCGAACTGATGATTCAGCTGCTTCTGAAACCCAGCAAGGCCGTCGTCGTTTGCAGTTTCACCGTAGATCTTGCCACTTGGCGCTTCAGGCCAGTGCGCATAGAACGTACGGTCTGCATTGGCCTGCATGGCTTCTGCAAGTGTTGTCTCGTGTGCCGAGCGGATTTCTGCCAGCGTCATAGGGTGTCTCCTTTGAGTGAGGCACAAAACTACGGCTTGCGGTCCTTACATCTCTGCGTGCTTCGATCCCGAACCGCCAAAACGGTACGAAATACCCAGGCTGATCAGGTAGTCGGCAAATGCCGCATCACCAATCACTTCGACACCACGCTGCTCGGTGCGAATCTTGTCGATGTAGCTCTGTGTGCGGTTGCGGTACACGGCAATTGGTACACTCAGCACCACAGAGAAGTCACTGTTGAAATAGCTCAGACCTGGCTCAACCGAAACCGCATATCCCGGACGACGGAATCCTGCGCTGCCACCAATGAGGTCCGACGAAGGAATACCTTCGGCTCGACCACCAGCATAGACGCTGAAGTGATCCATCAGCGTATAGAATGCACCAACACGTACACCGAATTGATCAGGTGCCGAGAACTGCGAGGTGTCAGAGCCCATCGAAGCGTTCGATGTGCGAAGGAGCACGCCGTTGGTGTTCGTCACATTCGCAAGGTAGAAGAGACTTGTCACCAAGGTAATCTTGTCGGAAAGGGGCTGAATGCCCTGCACATCAATCGTAGCACCAATGCCGCCATCACCTGGCTGAATCGATTGGTCGACGACGCCATCGAGTGTCTGATCCTTATTCGGACCCTGATTGTAGAACGTGCCTGTGTAGTCGTACGAACCTGTGCGCGTCTTCATACCAAGCGACACGGAGTAGTTATACTCGCTCGTCATCGGGTCGAACAACCAATACCCAACGCTGAAACGAATGTCAGCCAGACCTGAAGAGTACGTGTGACGGCGGTCGCCCTTCCATGTGCCGATGAGATTCCCCGATGAGTCGAAACGCGGGTTACCACCATGCTCATACAGCGACGAACGATCATTGTAGACAAACGGCAAGATCACCGTGGCGAACAGACGATCCGTGATGCCATAGTTGATCGACAGATCGACAAAGCTCGACTTGTTGATGACCTCTGTGCCTTGTGCTACGCGGAATGCTTCTTCGTGGTCACCACGGAAGTGCCGGAACGACGTGAAGTTCCGTGCACCAAGCACAAGATTGAACTCGCCCTGCTGCAGGTTGATCGTCGTACCCGAGTTCGTGCCACACATGGCACCGCCACGCACAACAACGCAGCCCTGACCCCATGATTGCACCGAGAGCATAGCCATAGCTGCAACAAGAACGCCAATCTTCAAACCGAATCGAACTCGCGACATACTTCTACCCCTCAGACAGTTCGTTATGAATGGTGACGAGGCAAACATATTCGAGCAATCACGCTTATTGAAACTAAAGGAACATATGTTCCTTATCTTGTCATATGCCGACACAGATATCGCTTGCTCGACGTGTACAGGAACGCCGTCGTATCCGTGCTATCCAACTGCGAGAACGCGGCTGGACTGTGCGCCGCATTGCTGAATTGCTGGCAGTGAGCACGCCAGCCGTGTATCAATGGTTCGCTCGACATCACACTGGGGGCGAAGAGGCGCTGCGTGCACAACCGCGGACGGGAGCTCCACGACGACTCTCCGAGCGCTACCGTCGGATGCTTGAGCTGCTCTTGAGTGCGCCTCCACGTGAGCACGGAATCAACGCCGACCAGTGGGATCGGGTTCTCGTACAGAAAGCAATCAAACGTCTCTTTGATATCGATTACTCATTACAGCACTGCGGGCGACTGCTCCGCACCATTCAAGAACAACACCGGCGGCAACCATTTGCGTTCGACGAACTGCGCAGTATGCTCTCAAAGGCCGATATTGCGCGCATTCGCAAACACCTCGGAGCGTATCGTGGATCGCACAGAACATGAGAAGCTAACGCAACTGGAAACCGCACTTCGCACGATTGCGGCAAACGAACTACGGATCATGCAGTCCCAAGAGATGCTGTCTGAAACGCAACGCTTCGTCGGTGATTCCCAAGCTGCACTCTCTGATCAGCTTTCGCATATCATGCGGAACCAGCACAAGATCATCGAGAATCAATCCACGATCGTTGATAATCAACACGTGATCATTGGCTTCTTGAAGCAGCTCGTGCACGGAGACGGAGCATAAACCCGTATGCGCTACTATGTGATCTTCGCCGCGTGCGCGATAACGCTATGGCTCGTTCTCCTGCTTACATCATCCGTGTCGCCACTCGATGCATGGCCGGCCGCGCTGACGATGGTGTTTGGCTCATTCATCGCGGGCGCAAGCGCTGAAGGGGGCGGTGCTGTAGCATTCCCGGTGTTCACCTTGCTGCTGAAGATTCCACCTGATGCTGCTCGCAACTTCTCCTTCGCGATCCAAAGCTTCGGCATGGTGTCGGCGAGCATGCTCATTATCGGACGTCGCATTCCTGTTGAGCTGCGCGCAGTATTCTATCCTGCGATTGGCGGTGTTGTAGGGTTGATTGCTGGCACGTACTCACTTGCACCGCACGTCGATCCCACGCTAACGAAGCTGCTGTTTGTGTCGATCTGGCTTGCCTTTGGCATAGCGTTGTGGCAAGCGAATCGCAGAACATCTACACCGCTTGCGCAACGACTCCCAGACGTGTTGCAACGCAGGGACATCTTGAACTTGGTGATGATCGGGGTCGTAGGTGGATTCGTCACATCGCTGTTTGGCAATGGTATTGATCTCCTCACCTTCTGCATGCTCAGACTCTGGTACGGTGTCGACGAAAAGGTCGCAACACCAACATCTGTGCTGTTGATGAGCATCCTGACGCTAGCCGGGACGCTCTTGCACACAACGGTGTACAACGATTTCGGTCAGACGGAGTTCACTGCATGGCTTGCTGCAGCACCAGTCGTATTGGTGTTTGCACCTCTTGGCGCATACGTCATCTCGAAGTGGCCGCGTGTTGCGATTGCACGATTGCTCTACACCATTATCGTGGTGCAGTTTCTCGGTGC
>CAMCXP010000063.1 GCA_945883395.1 Melioribacter roseus P3M-2 | reverse complement strand
CGTCGTTGATGAGGTGGACCTGCATCATCGCACCGAAGACGCCGGTGGCAACATCGATCGGTGGCTGACAGCTTGCAGCGCGTGTACGCACCAAAGCGACGAAGGCCTGGAACATCGGCTCGGCATGCTCGGGTCGTGCAGCCTCGATGTACGACGGACGTGTGCCTTTCGAGAGATCACCGTAGAGCGTAAACTGCGACACCAAGAGAATCCCACCACCGGTGTCGCACAAGGAGCGATTCATCTTGCCTTCGTCGTCTGCAAAGACGCGCAGCGCCAGAAGTTTCTCTGCCATCCACTCGCACTGTGCATGCGTGTCCGTGTTTGTGATGCCAACCAGTGCACACAGGCCGTAGGCAATAGACCCAACGGTTTGACCGTCGATGTCGACGCGGGCTTTTGAGACGCGTTGTATGACAAGTTTCATAGCTGTCCTTTCCGATGAACAATATGTAGTTTCGCGGACGATTCATCACCATCACAACGAATGTCATGAACATCCTTCGTTTCAGTCTCCTAGCACTACTCATTACGATAACTCCAACGATGCATGCAGCGCACGGGAATCCGTCGGCAACAGATACCCGCACGGTGAAGGTGTATGGTGCAGGTGTGAAATCACCTGAACGGACTTCGCTTGCTCGAGCAGTGTCGGGAAAGAAGTTCAACACAGCCATTGCACTCACCGCAACAGTTGCCGAAGTGTGTCAGGTCAAGGGCTGTTGGATGATCCTCGTTGATGGCGACACCAAGGTGCGCGTAACGTTTAAGGACTACGGATTCTTCATGCCGAAGGATCTTGCAGGAGCTAAGGTCGTGGTCGAAGGTGTGCTCTCGGAGGAAGTACTCAGCGAGAAGGATGCCCGCCACTATGCTGAAGATGCAGGCAAGTCGAAGGCTGAGATCGCGAAGATCAAGGGTGATCAGCGCGAACTGGGTTTTGAAGCTACGGGCGTACTCGCGCCGAAGAAGTGACCGTTGCGCTGCCATCGTGGGTAGCAGATATTGCTCTACCGACCTCGCATGGTGATGATGATGTTATGCGGTATGTGATCGATCTCGCACGCGCAAACGTCGAACATGGCACAGGCGGACCCTTTGCATGCGCAATTGTGAGTGATGCAGGTGAGATTCTTGGTGTCGGCGTAAATCTCGTCGAACAGGAACGCTGCTGCGTGTTTCATGCTGAGGTCGTTGCAATCATCAATGCCAGCGAACACATGCAATCATGGGACCTAAGCGCTGAGAAAGGTGCCACGCTGTACACGTCAGCAGAACCATGCGCCATGTGTATGGGCGCAATTCCTTGGTCGGGCGTGCACCGTGTGGTGATTGCTGCTCGAGATGAGGATGTTCGTGTGATTGGATTTGACGAAGGGGCGAAACCTTCAGACTGGATCAGCGTATACCAGCGCCGTGGAATAAGCGTCCGCAGAGATGTGCTCCGCGAGGAGTCCATTGCCGTTCTTCGGGAGTATGCCACGCGAGGTGGTTTGTTGTACAACGCATAGGGAGAGACAGATGAAATTCACCATCGAACACGCACCGGTTTATGCATCCCTCCGCATCGATATGGAGCAGGGTGAAACATTTCGCGCAGAGCCAGGCGCAATGCTGTCGATGACGCCAAGTATCGAGCTTGAGACAACGACTGCTGGTAAGGGGCTCTTTGGCACGCTGAAGGCAGCCGTCGGTGGTGAGTCGATCTTCGCGTCGATCTTCACCGCACTTCATGGTCCAGGAGAGCTCTACCTCGCCCCCTCGGCACCAGGTGACATCATTCGGATTGATCTTCAGAATCAAACAATTCTGGCCTATGGTGGAGCATACCTGGCAGGTGATACAGCGCTGCAACTCAGTGCGCGCGGTTCGTTGAAGTCGATGATTGGCGGTTCGGACTTATTCCTGACAACGATTTCTGGATCGGGGCCGGTGTTCCTGAACGGATTCGGCGCTATCTACACCAAGACGCTCGGTCCGGGTGAACCCTATGTGGTGGATTCTGGGCACGTTGTGGCGTTTACCGACGGGATTCAGTACTCGATCAAGAAGGCTGCGCGCGGACTCTTCAGCACGCTGGCAAGCGGTGAGGGTCTGGTGTGCATGTTCTCCGGTCCCGGCACCATCTGGATGCAAACACGAAACGTCCGGGGCTTTGCGCAGTCACTGATTCCATTCCTACCGCAATATGGCTCATAGCGCTACACTGCAACCACGCCCGTAGTATCTTTGTCGCATGACAGAACAGGTACAAGAACTGATCGGGAAAGAATTCCCGTGCCTTGACAAAGGCTTTGTTCGTCTCATCGACGTGATGGGCGATGACGCCGCAATCGTTCAGGCTGCGCGTGTTTCGTATGGTACAGGTACGAAAAAGATCAACGAAGACGTTGGCCTTATCCGCTACCTCTTGCGCCATCTCCACACGACGCCATTTGAAATGGTGGAGTTCAAGTTTCACGTGAAGCTTCCCATCTTCGTTGCGCGTCAGTGGATACGGCACCGCACAGCAAATGTGAATGAATACTCCGGGCGATACTCGGAGATGAAGGACGAGTTCTATGTACCAGCAATCGATCAGGTGCGTGCGCAGAGCGCTAGCAATAAGCAGGGTCGTGCTGAGGAAGCATTCGACCCAACGATAGCCGAACATATTCGCACAGGCATGCTTGAAACGCAATCGCGTTTATATGGCGAGTATCAAGATCTGCTCAATGGGGACCTCGCACGGGAGATTGCGCGTATTAATCTGCCAGTGTCGAACTACACAGAATGGTATTGGAAGGTTGACCTTCACAACCTGTTTCATTTCCTCAAGCTGCGCATCGATCCGCATGCGCAGTACGAGATCCGCGTGTACGGCGAGGCAATGGCACAGCTCGTGAAAGCAGCCGTTCCTGTGGCCTATGAAGCATTTGAAGATTACATCCTTCACGCGCGTCGCTTCTCGCGCAGAGAACGTGCTGCGCTCAAGGCGCTTCTCCCATCAACAAGCGTTGATCCAGCTGTTCTTGAGGCGGCGGGATTAAAGGGGCGCGAGGCACAAGAGTTTCTCGCCAAGCTTGATGAGTTGGCGGAGTTATGATGCAGTGGGTATTGGCTACGATCATCGTCCTCTGTGTCGGCTGCGCTGAGCAGCAGATCCAGCCATTACCTGACATCTACCCAAGCGTACCGTCAAACTTTCCGCCGTTACCAGTTCCTCCGGACAATCCGATTACTCCCGCTAAGGCAGCGCTTGGCAAGACGCTCTTTTTTGAACGTCGGTTAAGCAGCGATGGAACGATTGCCTGCGCATCGTGCCATCTACCGAGTCGGTCGTTCTCCGACGCGCCGAATCAGGTGAGTCGTGGCGTGGGCGGTGCTCTCGGACAGCGTAATGCTCCAACGCTGATCAATGTTGCATACCGCACAACGCTGTTCTGGGACGGACGTGCTTCAACGCTGGAAGATCAGGCGAAGAGTGCGTTTATGCACTCAGCAGAAATGGATGCAGATACCGTTGCCGTTGCAGCGTTGCTCCGCTCGGCCGATTACCGGGGTCAGTGGATCGCTGCGTTTGGTGATACAGCCGTTACGATGCGCCGCACGATGCAGGCCATCGCAACGTTCGAGCGTACGATCATCAGCGCAAACAGCAGGTACGACAAATTCGTGCGGGGTGATCGGTCGGCACTCACGCACATTGAGCGTGAAGGGATGGATCTCTTCTTTAGCGCTCGCAGTATGTGCAGTTCATGTCATAACGGACCCGATTTCACGAATGATCAGTTTCATAATATTGGTCTCTTCCATCACTATTTCGATCGCGGTCGGTACAACGTTACTCGCGAGCCGCGTGATGAGGGTCTGTTCAAAACGCCAACCCTACGGAACGTTGCTCTTACAGCTCCGTACATGGCAACAGGGGATAGCCAAACAGGCTTGATGTCGACACTCGAGGATGTGGTGGAACACTATAATGAAGGTGGCACTGCGTTTCCGAACAAGGACAAACGCGTAGCGCCCCTGAACCTTACCGATCGTGAGAAGCTTGCACTCGTCGCATTTATGCGTGCACTCACTGATTCATCGGTGCTCACAAATACAGCATGGATACAACCATAGACGACGACAACGCTGCTCTGGGCACACTCGCGCATGCCGCGAATGTTGATACCGTTATCGTATCCGACTTACACCTCGGCTCGGCGATGTCACGATCGAAACAACTCACCGAGTTGCTCCGACAGGTAACCTACAAGCGTCTCATTCTCAATGGTGACGTCTTCGATGATCTCAATTTCAAACGTCTTTCACACGACGACTGGGAGTTCTTGTCCTTTATTCGTGCGTCAACGAATGAACGCCTAGCACATGAACTCGTGTGGGTTATCGGCAATCACGATGGCGGTGCTCCTGAGATTCTGACGCATCTGCTCGGAATTCATATTCATGAGGAATACGTCTGGCAGCATGGCGGGCAGATATTCCTTGCAATTCATGGACATCAGTTTGATGCGTTCGTGTCGGACCACACGCGAGTAGTCGACATCGCTATCTGGGCGTATTCCGTCTGGCAGAAGCTTGATCCCAAACACCGCGCATCGCGACTGGTCAGACAGGCTAGCCGTCAGAGTAAGCGTTGGATGCGTCGTAGCGACAAAGTTGCCAATGAAGCGTCGGCTCACGGCAAGGCAACATACGGTGCGCATGTTGTGACATGTGGGCACACACACCACGCAATGGACGTGATGATCGACGGTGTTCGTTACCTGAACTCAGGATCATGGACCGACAAGCCGTCGACGTATATCATTATCGATCACGATGGCGATATAGCCGTTCATACGTGCCTGTAACACAGCGCTGCTATCCAGTATAGGTCGTTGCCCCACTTAGCCCGTGGCAAGCCTTAAACTTCTTCCCAGAACCGCACGGACACATCTCATTGCGCCCCACTTCACGACCAACCTTGTGCACTGTGTGCGCGTGATGATGCTCAGTAGGTGCAGCATTGGGATCGGCACCAAGCGTCGTGCTCGCACTCGGGTGTGAGAACTGCAACGGACGTGATGTGCTAATGGTAGAGCGCAGAGGTGGAAGTGAAGCGGTTGTTGTGGTTCCACGTTCCTGCGCGGCTTGGTCAGCGCGCTGCTGCTGCTGGCGTTGTTGTTCCGTAACCTGTGGGTAATACTTGAAGGCGAACGCAACCGTGGCCTTGTTGATCAACGCGATAAGCTCAATGAAGACCTTGTACGCCTCTTGCTTGTACTCGAGGATCGGGTCCTTTTGTCCGTACGCTCGGAGATAAATGCCCTCCTTGAGGTCGTCCATGCTCCGTAGGTGATCACGCCATTCGTCATCAATTGCACGAAGTGCGGCAACGCGCTCGAGTGCACCCATGAAGTCTGCGCCCAGCATCGACTCCTTGCGGTCGTAATACTCTTCAGCTGCATCAACGATACGTTGAACGATATCTTCGCGCTTAAGAGAACCAAGCTCGTTTTGCGACAGCAGTACATCGCAAAGCATTGTAACACGTACTTCATTTCGAAGCGCCTCGACATCAGCGCTCGGTAAGTGCTCGTCATACCATCCTTCGGCCAACTCACGAACGTATTCCAGTATTTCGCTGCGGAGACGCTCTCCCGTGAGAGCGTGACGCCGGCGGTCGTAAATGACTTCGCGCTGCTGATTCATGACATTGTCGTACTCAAGAAGGCGTTTGCGAACACCGAAGTTATTCGATTCCACTTTCTTCTGCGCGTTCTCAACGCTCTTTGTTACTAGGCCACTCTCGATTGGTTCGCCATCTGGCACCTTGAGACGTTGCATAACGGCAGCGATACGTTCACCTCCGAAGAGGCGCATCAGATCATCTTCTAGTGAAATGAAAAATTGCGATGAACCGGGATCACCCTGACGTCCGGCACGACCTCGAAGCTGACGGTCGATTCGACGCGCTTCGTGACGTTCCGTACCGAGGATAGCAAGACCGCCAGATTCACGCACATCAGGTGCTAACTTGATGTCGGTACCACGACCTGCCATGTTTGTCGCGATCATCACCGCACCGCGGCGACCGGCATTTGCGACGATTTCCGCTTCGCGCTGGTGTTGTTTCGCGTTCAACACGTTGTGGTTGACGTTGGCGCGCTTGAGCATCTTCGAGAGAAGCTCCGACACTTCAACGCTCGTTGTTCCAACTAACACCGCGCGTCCCCTTGTAAGTTCTTCTTGAACCGCAACGACCAGTGCATTGTATTTCTCCCGCTTGGTGCGGAAGATTTTGTCGTCCATGTCTTTGCGTTGAATCCCACGATTGGTCGGGATCACCACAACGTCCAACTCGTAGATCTGCCAGAACTCACCAGCTTCCGTTTCAGCCGTACCCGTCATACCAGCGAGCTTGTGGTACAGGCGGAAGTAGTTCTGCAGCGTGACCGTCGCAAACGTCTGCGTGTCTTGCTCAACGAATACACCTTCCTTGGCTTCGATCGCCTGGTGAAGACCGTCCGAGTAACGACGTCCCTCGAGGATACGTCCTGTGAATTCATCAACGATTTTGATCTTGCCATCGGCAACCACGTACTCGTCGTCGCGCACGTACAATGTATAGGCGCGAAGGAGTTGGTTGATGATGTGGATACGATCTGAACGGTCTGAAAACACGCGCATGAACTCGTCACGGCGCACCGTCTTTTCTTCGGCAGGAAGGGATGCATCACCCTCAAGCGCGCTCATTTGCGAGGCGATGTCGGGAATCACGAACATCTCTGGATCCTCTTGCGCGCTGCTCAGAAGTTCACGCCCCTTTTCAGAAATATCGATCTGGTGATTTTTCTCATCGACTGTGAAGTACAACTCTTGGTCGATGATCGACATACGCTGACCCTGATCCTTGAGGTATTCAAGTTCGGTGTCGCGTATCAACTTGAGAATGTCTGGATCCTGCATCATCTTGAGCAGCTTGCTTTGCTTTGGCATGCCGCGACGTGTGCGAAGGATGTTTACGCCTGCGGCGATACGGTCGTCCTTCAATCCCGTAGAAAGGAGCTTCTCTGCTTCGGCAACAATGCTGTTTGCAAGACGAGCTTGTACATCAATCAAGCGTTGCACGCGAGGCTTCATTTCGACAAACGCCTGCTCAGTGGAACCGGCAGTAACCGGACCCGAGATAATGAGTGGTGTACGCGCTTCATCGATCAGAACCGAGTCGACTTCGTCCACGATTGCAAACCAGTGGCCACGCTGCACCATGTCTGCAGCATCCGTCACCATGTTGTCGCGCAGGTAGTCAAAACCGAACTCGTTATTCGTTCCCCATGTGATGTCAGCGGCATACTGCTCGTGTCGTTGCTCGGGGCGCATCTCCGACTGAATGCAACCGGTTTGTACGCCAAGAAAGTCGAAGATTGGGCGCATCCACTCGCGGTCACGTCGAGCCAGATAGTCGTTCACCGTAACCAGGTGTACGCCACGTCCAGCCAGCGCGTTCAGATACATCGGAAGTGTTGAGACGAGCGTCTTGCCTTCGCCGGTGCTCATTTCGGCGATCTTACCCTGGTGGAGCACCATGCCGCCGATGAGTTGCACATCGTACGGAACCATATCCCACGTGTGTTCTGTCCCAACAACCAAATACTGATGACCCACCAAGCGACGGCAAGCATCCTTCACAACCGCAAATGCTTCTGGTAGGATTACATTCAGAGCTGAGTGGATTGTCTCGAACTGCTCACGCTCATTCGTTGTGATGCGTGCGTAGAGATCCGAACGCTCTGCGTGCTCCATCATCACATCGCTGCGAAGCCGTTCGCGAATCTCTTCCACTTCGGTAACGAGGTGCTGTACCGACTCCGTGATTCGATTGCGAAACTCCACGGTCTTCGCACGAAGCTCGTCGTCGCTCAATGATGCATAGGATGCAAAGTGTCCGTTGATCTCATCAACAATTGGACGAAGTGCTTTAACGTCTTTATCGTGCTTGGAGCCACCAAGAACAGACTGGAGAAACTTGAGCATGGTCATTACTAGAAGTGGAGATCAGCGGCGGTGACGGATGTCGTAGCGGTTTGGTGCCGCCCGATCCGTCTAAGCCTGCAAAAATACTCTGTAACTTCGTGGCACCCCAATGAGATATTCCGAATTCCGAGCCTCCTATGAGCGAACCATCACCTGATCTTCGAGTCTACTCACCAGAGCATTTACTGGAGCAAGCGGCTCAGGCTCCGGAACATCTGGGCTACAAGCTCGTTGAGTTCTACGTGGACGAGCAAGGTCTGCTGGCCAAACTGCCAACATCAGCGACTGCCACGTTCTATCTTTCGCCATCGGGCGGCACCCTCCGCGACACGGAGCTGAACATTGTGCTTTACAGTGCCAAGTTCGACTTGTACAAAGGTTACGGGCGGGCAACGTGATATACCTGGATAACAGCGCGACAACCGCCCTGGATGATGCTGTTCTGGACGAGATGCTTCCCTGGCTCCGTTCCGAGTATGGGAATGCATCGAGCATCTATGCTATGGGGCGCAAAGCTCGCGTGGCGGTGGAGCGTGCTCGGTCTGAGATCGCTGCGCTCATGAATGCACATCCTGCTGAGATCACGTTCACCAGTGGTGGTACGGAATCGAACAACTCGATCCTCACCAGTGCGTGTCGTGAATCGGGTCTCGTCGATCGAGTCGTCGTCGGGAGCATTGAGCATCATGCGGTGCTTGCTCCGGCCGAGGAACTTGCCCGGCAGGGATTTGGACATGCCGTTCTTCCTGTTGACGCTCAAGGTCGGTATCGTCCCGACCAAGCGGGGCAGTACGACGACCCACGCACGCTTATCTCGGTGATGCATGCAAACAATGAGACCGGTGTGATTCAAGCAATTGAGCAGCTACGCGCCGCCGCGCCATCGGCAGTCCTACACACTGATGCCGTGCAGACGTTTGGAAAGATCCCGGTCGATGCGCAGCAGCTGGGAATCGATTTCGCGACAATCTCCGCCCACAAGATCCACGGACCGAAGGGGATTGGTGCGATGTTTATCCGCAAGGGAATCGACTACAAGGCACATCAGGTAGGGGGCGGACAGGAGCGAAACCGACGTGCCGGGACTGAACCGGTTGCGCTGATTGTTGGGTTTGCAGCCGCAGCGCGCCGCAGTGTGGATCGTATGGAGCAGCGTGCCGCCCACATGCGCGAGTTGATTGATCATGCTCGACACAGCATTGCGGCTACAATCGCAAATGTTCGCGTGAACACGCCCGAACAGTTCTCGTTGCCGAACATTCTGAATGTCTCCTTCCCCGATGCTGCACAGCTCGATGGTGAGTCGATCCTCCAGCTCATGGATATCCGCGGAGTTGCCGTGTCGAATGGCAGCGCATGCGTTTCTGGCAGTCTTCAGCCGTCGCATGTATTGTCGGCGATGGGCCTTTCAGCCGCAGAATCTCGCGCCGCAGTCCGCCTTTCGGTATCACACGCAACGACGCGTGCAGAGATCGAAACGGCCGTCGAGACGCTCGCAACGATTCTACATGACTTGCGAGGGACGGTCTGAATCTGTATGTTGCGTGTTGCAACACGCATTTTCACAGTGGAAGGAACAAACAATGCATACACTTGTAGCATCTATTCTCGCATTCACGGCAGCATCAATGATGTTGTCGGCAGGTACGGCCATCCCCGGCGCACCTGCGGGAGTTAAGAAGTATTCGCTCAATAACGCGGTGGGAAAGAACGGCCTGGAGTTTCTCTCCGAGGCTCCGATGGAGGACATCAATGGTACATCTGATGGTGTAACCGGGATGTTTATGTTGAACGCGGCAAATCTTGAGGCAACGACCGGAAAGATCGAGGTTGCGGTTCTCTCGATGAAGACAGCAAACTCGAAGCGCGACGAGCACATGTATGATGCGATGTGGCTTGATGCAGCAAAGTATCCATCGATCTCTTTCGATGTCACAGGCCTCAAGGATGTCAAGGTGACGAACGATGGCGGAAAGTTTGTCGTTACAGCTAACGCTGTCGGTTCATTTTCGTGCCACGGCGTAACGAAGGCGTCAACGGCGGCTATCACGCTTACCTACATTCCAGAATCCGCTGCAACAACGAAGCGTGCCTCCGGCAATCTGGTCATGGTCGAGGCGAAGTTCAACGTTGCCCTGGCAGACCACAAGGTCACTGGCAAGGCAGGCGTCGTCGGCAAGAGCGTAGGCGAAGCCATCGCAATCACAGCAAAGCTGTTCGCGAACTCTTAACGCCCATCACGAAGTTTATTCCGGGGTTGGTGGCTTGCCACCAACCCCGTTGTATTTTACGGCATTACTTCCGAGGATTTCTATGACACAGCTCTTTCTCCGAATTCTAGTATCACTTGTGTTTGTGGTGGCTGCAGTGACTGCGCGTGCAGATAGCAATGGCAAGATTGGATCCTTTGCAGCAGGTTGTGGAACATGTCACGGCGGGGTCAACCAGGGTTCCTCAGCGGTGCTTGAAGGACCTCGGACGATTCGTGCTGGGCAGCAGGGGAACTATACATTCGTGGTAGGACATGCCAATCCTGCGAATCAAGATGCAGGATTCAATCTTTCGTTTCGCGACGCAGGACAGGCTGCAGGCGTGCTAACCGCCGGGAATGGATCACAGGTTCTTAACGCGGAGCTTACGCATACCGGCCCCAAAGCCATGGCGAATAACGCCGCTCGGTTCGACTTTTCATGGACGGCACCGGCACAGCACGGTGTGTATCAGTTCAATGGAGCGGGCAATGCTGTAAACCTCGATGGCACAGCATCGGGAGCAGATTACTGGAATGTCACAGGCAACATCAACATCACTGTAACGGGAGCCAACTTCACGGCACCGACGACTGGTGTCTCGATCTGTCGCGGTCAATCGCTGAACCTTTCCTGGGAGCAAACAGGCTTGGGGCAGGTGCGCCTCGAGTGGTCGAGTAACAACTTCGTAACGACAGATGTGCTTGCAACAAGCATCGAAGCAAGTACAAAGGCACTGGCCTACACTGTACCAGCAACACAGGCAGCTGGCAATTACGTTGTGCGCATGGTTGATCCTGCTACGGGTGGTGAGATTACTCGCACGATGGTGCCGATTACGATCGTTGCCGGACCCGTTATTGTGCTTGAACCAGAGCCTACGCTCGTGTGTGAAGGCAAGACCTTGACTCTCACAGTAGGTGCCGACGGAACAGACATTCAGTATCGCTGGCGTCGCAACGGCGTTGATATTCCAGGAGGCATCAAGTCGGTGCTAGAGATAAAAAAACTTACAGCACAAGATGGCGGCGTGTACGACTGTGTTATCTACGGTTGCGGGGGAAACACCACATCGAAGAGTGTTCTTGTCACGGTTGGCGCTCCTCCCGTTGTTACATCACAGCCGGTAGCGCAGAGCGCTTGCGAGGGCGAAAACGTGACGTTCACGATGGATGCAACTGGCACAAACGTTACATTCCAGTGGTTGAAGAACGGAGAGCCTATCCCGAGCGCAACGGGTAAGCAGCTGGTACTAACGAATATCTCGCTCTTTGACGAATCAACATATAGCTGCCTCGTCGAGGGCACATGTACCCCTACGGTTACCACCAATGCTGTCGGGTTGAACATTGTCGAACGACCGCAGATTCGCACTCAGCCTGCAGACCGGTCGTATAGTGTAGGAGATACGTTGCTTCTGACGTTCGATGTATTCGGTGAAGAGCTCTCCTATCAATGGTTCCGACAAGGTGTGGCTGTTCCAGGAGCTACTGATCGGCTCTACCGCAAGGTGTCAGTGAGCAAGGCAGACTCGGGTACCTGGGTGTGTAACGTGATGAACCGTTGTGACACGATCGAGACGCGTTCTGTGAATGTTGTTGTGACGTCGAATGGTGGTCCAGGCAAGCTTACTCTTACATCGGCGGGTTTGGAGCTTCCGAATGTTCCTGCATGTGCCATGATC
>CAMCXP010000062.1 GCA_945883395.1 Melioribacter roseus P3M-2 | reverse complement strand
TCGATCCGCCTGTTGTAGCCAAGGCCGATGCCAACAGCCAGGCCATTGCGGTGATGACGGTGCAAAGCTCGGGTCGATCACTTACTGAGCTGACAGACTACGCGACGAATGTTCTTAAGGAACGTCTGCAAACAATTGCCGGTGTGGGTTCGATCACGATCTGGGGTGAACGTCGCTACGCGATGCGCATCGCGATGGATCCGGGTAAACTCGCTGCGTATGGTCTTACGACGAATGATGTACGTGTAGCGTTGCAGCGCGAGAACGTTGAACTTCCTGCTGGACGCTTGGAAGGAAGCGAGACAGAACTCTCGCTACGCACGGTCGGACGTTTGTCGACACCCGAGCAGTTCGCTGATGTGATTCTGCGTGCAGAGAACGATGCCATTGTGCGCATACGTGATGTTGCCCGCGTGTACCAGGGGGCGGAAAACGAACGCACAATCCTCAAGCGCGATGGTGTCCCGATGATTGGTATGGCAATCGCACCACAGCCAGGCGCAAATCAGATCGACATCGCCGATGAATTCTATCGTCGCTATGCTGATCTGCAGGCACAAGCACCGAAGGATCTGCGTCTTGACCTCGCAATCGATTCAACGACGTTTATCCGCAAAGCGATCGAGGAAGTACGCGAGACATTGCTGATCGCCTTCGGATTGGTCGTGCTGATCATCTTCCTGTTCCTGCGTTCTTGGCGAGCAACGATTATTCCGGTCGTTGCTATTCCGGTATCACTGGTGTCGGCGTTCTTCTTCTTGTGGCTCTTTGGATTCTCCATCAACCTGCTTACGCTGCTCGGTGTGGTACTCGCAACCGGTCTGGTGGTTGACGATGCGATTGTGATGATGGAGAATATCTTCAAGCGCATCGAGCATGGTGAACATCCACGCGAGGCGGGGGAGAAGGGATCGTCGGAGATAACCTTCGCAATCATTTCAACGACCGTCACGCTTGCGGTGGTGTTCTTGCCGGTGATCTTCTTGCAGGGAATTACAGGACGCTTGTTCCGCGAGTTCGGTCTCGTCGTAGCATCGTCAGTGCTGGTATCGGCCTTCGTGTCGCTTACGCTTACTCCCATGATGAGCACGCGGTTGTTGCGCAAGGAAGACGATAATCTGTTGGTGCGCATCACAGAGCCATTCTTTCAATGGCTCACCTCAACCTATGCTACTTCGGTACGTGCAGTGATCGATCGTCCGTTGATTGCTATCGCTGGTATTCTCGCTGCTGTTGCGGTGCTGTTTGGACTCGGTGCGACACTTAAGAGCGAGCTTGCGCCGCTCGAGGATCGAAGTGCTATTACGATGAACCTCACGGCACCCGAGGGAACAACGTTTGATCGCATGAACGTGATCATGGACTCAACACAGCAACGTATTGCACGTGTTGTTCCGGAAAAGAAACTCGTCCTCACCGTGACATCGCCATCGTTCTTCTCGGGTGGAAGTAATTCAGGATTCTCTCGCATCATCCTGGTTGATCCTGAACAACGCACACGCTCGCAGATGGAGATAGCTCCGCTACTGACTGCAACGATGCGCAAGACTACGGATGCACGCGCTGTTGTGATTCAGGAACAGACCATCACCACCGGTGGCGGACGTGCCGGATTGCCCGTGCAGGTGGTGGTGCAAGCTCCAACGCTTGAGGATCTGCGTAGTGCACTGCCAACGGTGATGGATGCAGCGCAGAAGGACCCAACGTTCAGCGTTGTTGATATCAATCTCAAGTTCACCAAGCCAGAAGTAGCGCTTGAAGTTGATCGCTTGCGCTCGCGCGAGCTCGGCATCTCGGTGTCGGACATTGCAACGGCAATTCAAGCAGGATATGCAGGACAGCGATTTGGGTACTTCATTCGTGAAGGGAAGCAGTACCAAGTGATTGGCGAGATTGAACGCCGCGAGCGCAGCACGCCAAATGATCTTCGCATGATCTCGGTGCGCACGTCGAGTGGTGAACTTGTGCCCCTTGCCGATCTTATCATGCTCCGAGAACAAAGTGTACCACCGCAGCTCTATCGATACAACCGTGCGGTGAGCGCGACGATCAGCGCAGGTCTTGCCCCAGGCAAGACAATTGCAGATGGCATCACGGCCATGGAGTCGATCACGAAGCAGCAGCTTGATGAGCGATATTCAACAGCACTCACCGGACCCTCGCGTGACTTCCGCGAGAGTTCATCGAGTCTGCTGTTTGCCTTCCTATTGGCACTTGTCCTGGTGTATCTGATTCTCGCAGCACAGTTCGAGAGCTGGATCGATCCTCTAACGATTATGCTCACCGTACCACTCGCCCTTGCCGGAGCTGTGCTATCGCTCTGGATTAGTGGCGACACATTGAACATCTTCTCGCAGATCGGAAGCATTGCGCTCATTGGCTTGGTAACGAAGAATGGTATCCTCATCGTGGAGGTTGCCAATCAACGTCGTGAAGAGGGTAGTAGTTGGCGTGATGCAGCGAGCGAGGCAGCAGCCCTTCGGTTCCGTCCGATTCTCATGACGTCGCTTGCAACAATACTTGGCTCGGTTCCGATTGCGTTCTCACTCGGCGCAGCATCGGAGAGTCGTGTCGGCATGGGTGTGGTTGTCGTGGGAGGTATGTTCCTGGCGACGTTCCTCACACTGTACATCATCCCGTCGCTCTACGTTGTGCTGTCGCGCTTCAAGCGCGAGAAGCATCATCACGAACCATCAGGCGTGGCGAGCACTGTTGTGACAACATTGATCGCCGCGGCCCTTATGCTTGTCCCAACAACTGTAAGCTCGCAGACATTGACGCTTGATGAAGCATTGTCACTCGCCATCACAAGGAACTATGATGTCCGTCTTGTGCGACAAGATTCGTTGGCCGCACGCATTACGGGTAGTCGAGCGATCACCGGATTCCTTCCAACGGCATCGATTACGGCCACATACGCCGATGGTGCGAACAATCTCACACAGGTGCTTGCGAGTGGACAGGTCATTGAGCGAAATGGAGCGGGGTATTCGAACCTCAATGCGTTGGGCATTCTGAGCTGGACTGTGTTCGATGGTCTGCAAATGTTTGCTGCAGCCGATCGCTTGTCGGCAGCTGAACGTCGTGGCTTGGCAATTGTTCAAAGCAAGTTGCAGTTTATCATCGCCGACGTGATCACGAAGTACAGCGCACTGGTTGCAACGGTGCAGTTCTTGAAGCAAGCTGATTCGGCCAAGGCACTCGCTACACAGCGGTATGAGATCGAGCGCAACCGTGTTGAAGCAGGTTCTGCATCCGGTGTCGAGTTACGTCAAGCCGAGATCGACAAGTACGATGCAGAACTTGTGGTGCTACGCAACCGCATGGAGCTTGGCAACCTCACGTCGGAGCTCAATACCATGCTCGGACGTGATCCTGCCATGCAGTTTGTGGTGAGTGATTCGATGATGATGCCCGAGCTGCCTCAGCAAACGCAGGTGCAGGAAGATATCGTACGCACGAATCCTGATGTCCTCGCAGCGCAGCATGCGCTAGCTGAAGCATCAGCACATGTCGCCGAGGTAACGGCGACATTCTTACCAAAGATTGCAGTGCAGGGGGCGTACCAGGTCACACGCAACACGTCCGATGCAGGCTTCCTCCTGCAGAACCGTTCCAATGGCGCGTACGTCGGCGCAACGTTGCAGTGGAATCTCTTCAACGGCTTGAGCGATGCGTACGACCAACAGCTTGCCAAGCTTGATGAAGAGCGTTCACGGATATCGATCGATGCCATCCGCAATGATCTACGCGGGCAGATCGACCGGGCATATCGCACGCACGCGGCGCTCCAAGAGCAGCGCCGGATCCAAACGGCATCACTTGTCGCTGCTGAGCGTAACGCACGCGTAGCCGTGGAGAAACTGCGTATCGGCAGTGTAACACCGCTTGAAGTGCGGCAATCGTTGGTGTCGTATTTGCAAGAAGCAGAAGGCGAATCACGGCTGGCGCACCAGGAACGACTTGTACATGTGGAGATTCTCCGTCTGCAGGGGGCTCTTGTGCGCACGTCGAGTCCGTAGTTTTGTACCGAACAACCATTCACATATCAATCTCTACCTCATGAGCACTCGCATCGAGCGCGATACGATGGGCGAAATCAGCGTCCCATCATCAGCCTATTACGGAGCACAAACAGCACGGTCGCTTATTCACTTCGCGATCGGCGAAGAGCGCATGCCGCGCGAAGTCATTCAGGCAATGGCCATTCTCAAGAAGGCAGCAGCCATGGTTAATGCCGACCTCGGCGTGCTGGCTGCGGAGAAACGCGATCTCATCGTCGCCGCTGCAGATGAAGTGATCAACGGTGGACTCAGCGAGCACTTCCCGTTGAGCGTGTGGCAGACAGGCTCGGGCACGCAAACGAACATGAACGTCAACGAAGTCATTGCCAATCGTGCAATCGAGATTGCAGGGGGCGAACTTGGCTCGAAGCAGCCTGTGCACCCGAATGACGACGTGAACAAGTCGCAGAGCTCCAACGATACCTTCCCAACAGCGATGCACATCGCTGTGGTACGTGCCGCTACATTACGTCTGCTTCCAGCTGTACGTGCACTGCGCGACACACTAGCGGCAAAGGCTGCTGAGTTCGCACCACTCATCAAGAGCGGACGGACGCACTTGATGGATGCTACGCCAATCACACTCGGACAGGAATTCTCGGGTTATGTGCAGGCGCTTACGAATGATATCAAGCGCATTGAGCAGTCGCTCGAAGGCGTGTATGAACTTGCACTCGGTGGTACTGCCGTTGGCACGGGTATCAATACCCATCCCGAGTTCGCTGTACGTTCGGCTGCAACCATCGCAACGCTCACATCTCTGCCGTTTGTGACTGCGCCAAACAAGTTCGAAGCACTTGCAGCGCACGATGCGCTTGTGTACTTCCATGGCTCGCTCAAGACGCTTGCTGCAACGTGTATGAAGATCGCCAACGACATCCGCTGGATGGCTTCGGGTCCGCGCTGCGGTTTGGGAGAGCTCTCCATCCCTGAGAACGAACCAGGCTCGTCGATCATGCCGGGTAAGGTTAACCCAACACAGAGCGAGGCGATGACAATGGTCGCCGCACAGGTGTTTGGTAACGATGTCGCTGTCAACGTCGGCGGTGCATCGGGCAACTTCGAACTCAACGTCTTCAAGCCAGTCATCGTCTATAACGTCCTCCAGAGCATCCGTCTGCTGGGCGACACATGCACGATGTTCAACGAACACTGTGCAGCAGGCATCGTTGCCAATGTTGATCGTCTCGAGTACTACAACAAGAATACGCTGATGCTTGTGACAGCATTGAACACCCACATCGGGTATGATAATGCTGCCAAGATTGCAAAGACAGCACACAAGAATGGTACGACGTTGAAGCAGGAAGCATTTGCACTTGGGTTGCTCACCGAAGAGCAGTTCGATGCATGGGTGCGTCCTGAAGATATGCTCGGACCACACGCGTAAGCTTTTCATACCGTTCGGAGGTTCTCATGCGGCATGCCCTCGTGCTGACTGTTGTCGTAGTGCTTGCTGTTGCATGCGCGACTGCACAACACATACCTACGACTCCTCCGTTGCCATCTCCATCCGTCCAGCAGATCGTGCAGATGCAGCGACCAACTGTGTCGCTGCATCTGCCGTTACGTAACGGACAGGTGCGTGCATGCACGCTTACACAACGCAGTGGTGATAACGACGGTGTGGTAACAACGATGACGTCGGACGGTGCCCGCACGTGGAGCGCATCGGAACGGTGGGTGACCTACCGAGGCACCACCGACGATGGGGGAGCAGCAGTCATTACGTTCCATACCTCCGGTGAGCTGCGTGCTACGATTGTCTATACCGACTCTGTGCGCACGATTGCCTCGATTGGCGACCGACCATTGAACCCGAGCTACGGCATGCAGATGATGTCGGTCGGCGCGTTCACCTGCGCAACTCCTGAAGCAGAGCCAACGAGTAGTGTTGTACGTGCACTTGCGAATGTTCAGAAGCTCCCCGAGATGCATCAGCAGCTCGACACCATCACTGTGCGCTGCGCCGTGGAAGTCGATCACGATATGGTCGAGGCGATACGGAGTGTCGCAGGCACAGAGACATTCGTTGCCAACGCACTAGCGGTGATGTCCACCGTCTTTGAGCGCGAGGTTCGTGCAAAGCTTGTGCTGAGCAATCTGCGTGTGTGGGACAATGCGAATGATCCATATCCCACGGAAGAGTCTGTGTTCTCACTGCTCGACATCTTCGTTGACGAGTACGAAAAGAACATGACGCAAGTCCCGCGGGATCTCGCCATGTTCCTTACGATGCGTGGTGGGCAAGGCGGCATCGCGCGCACAATTGGCGGACTCTGCGAATCGGGGAATAGCTACTGCGCCGGTGATGTCCTGCAAACGATTGCCAACTACCCAACATGGTCGTGGGATGTTGGTATGCTCACGCATGAGATCGGACACCTTGCTGGTGCGATCCACACACAAAGCTGCTACTGGCCAGGGGGCCCCCTCGACAGCTGCATTACGTCGGAATCAGGTACCTGTGTCGAATACGACGATGTGCGACCAACGAGGGGCACAATTATGTCGTACTGTCATCAGCTTCTTGATCAAGGGGCAACAATGGCACTCGAGTTTCACCCGCTGCATCGTCGCGTGGTGCGATCGTTTCTCGAGCGTGCGACGTGCTTAGGGAATATGCCGTTGCCTGCTACCTCAGTCCTGCGCGGACGTGTCATCGACGCAACATCGCGTGCGCCCCTTGTCAATCTTGAGCTCACGCTCCGTCCCGTTGCATCAGACATCTACAGGCGGATGCCAGCGATTGATGGCGACACGGTTGTACGCACCGATGCCGACGGACAGTATACGTTCCGAGGTCTTGGCACGGGGCTGTACGAAGTGGTGCTCGCTGGTGGGTACCTCGTCGCACCATTTACACGACCACAAACGCAACGCCGTAATGCTTTGATGGTCGTCGACAGTGTCGTGACGTACGACATGGAGCTTATCCGTGGTCGTGCCCTTCGTGTGACGATTGCCAACACAGATGAGCGTGATGTGAGCCTGACTATCTACAGCACGATGTTTGCAGATCTGATGGTGCAAGGTCGTATTGCGGATCGTTCATACACCACCATGTTGCCGGCTGGACGGTACATCATCGTGCCGACTGCCAACGGCTATCGCTTTGCACCGCAGAAGATTGTGCTGGACGTGACAACCGATCGTGCAGACACGATCGTTGTGCCGATTGCGGCTTCGGTCAACAATGACACGCTGACCACACTGTCACTTGGTTATGCACGATATGCTGAGCCACACGTAGGTGCGCCAATTGTGATGACTGGTGGAGCTCCATATACGCTTACCCAGAATGAGTCTTCGACACTGGTAGCCTCTGGCACTACTCCCGACGATGGCGTTGTTGTCCTTGAAGACGTCAGTGCCAACGCATCCTACTCCTTCCGAATGTTGACGAGTGAGAACGATTCAGCAACGGTTGCACCATATTCACAGCAATATTGGATTTCTCCAGCGTACTCACTCAATGGCGCCCTCATCGTTGATGTCCCACGACGTCGCCCATTGCTTGCGCGGGCCTATACGATGTCGGTCCGCAGCGGCTCCTATACCGAGCTCGTTGATCCGCAAGTGGTCTTCAACCAGCGTTCGACGAACACACGTCCGGTGTTGATTGACTTGCCGTTCGACGTTCGTGCGCTCGACCGTCAACTCAATTCACTGACGATATACAGGAATGGATTTGTCTCTCTCAACGGAGGTAGACTCCCAACATGGCTCTCACTGCCACTTGCAGAGACTACGCTGAGTGACCTTGTCATCGCTGCATTCGCAGCGGATTTGTATCCTGATACGAATGCTCCAAATCCATGGCGCGTTGGATATGTTGTGCGCGGCGACGCACCGAACCGATCAGTGACCATCGAATGGAGCAATCTTACACTTCGCACGTGGGATGACGTCAACGGCAACACGATCGAGGTCGGACGGTATGCGTTCCAACTAACGATTCATGAAGATGGAACTCTCGACATGACCTATGACGCTCCCGTTGGGGTAACACAGCGCGTGTTTGCGCAGATTGGATTGCGTGGCAGTGATGTACGTGATAATCTGGTGCTCGCATCGCGTGCCGATGATGATTTGCGAAATGTAACGGCAGATGTAACCCGGGATGGTAGTAGTCGAGTTGTGTTTTCGTCGAATGCAGCACTTCCGGCTGGAACGATCTATCACTGGGAGATTGCAACGTCATCGCTCGACGATCAGAATGAAGGACCTATCGCGCTTCGCCCAAACCCAGCAACCAGCATTGTGGAGATCACAACGGCGCCGCTAGGTGCTAACGTGCGTGTTGTCGATCCGATCGGACGCTGTGTGCTCACACACGTTGCCGATGCCGAGCGCATAGCACTTTCTCTCGATGGTCTCGCAGCTGGACGGTATGTTGTGACCGTTGCAACGCCAACACATGTATCATCACTTCCTCTGATTCTGCTTCGATGACCATCGATCGAAACGTCGACCTCGCGCCATACACCACGTTTGGTATGCACGCCGCTGCCGAGCATGTTGTCGTTGTTACTACGCTTGATGAACTGCGTCAGGCACTTGCATGGGCACACGAGCAGGCACTGCCGTGGCGCATTCTCGGCGGAGGTAGCAATGTGCTCGTCACGGACGACGTATCGGGTCTGGTGATTGTCATGCGTATCGTGGGTCGTGATGTAACGATCGACGGTGACGATGTACTGATAACGTGCGGTGCTGGTGAAGAATGGCACGACATCGTCACATGGACGGTGGAACAGGGCTGGAGCGGACTCGAAAACATGGCACTGATACCGGGGACGATCGGGGCTGCACCAATGCAGAACATCGGAGCCTACGGCGCCGAGCAAGCGTCGTGCTTTGTGTCGTGCGACGTGTTGGATGTTGCCACGGGCCTCGTCACAACGTTTGATCGCGATGCCTGTGCATTCGGATACCGCGAGAGTATCTTCAAGCACGCGCTGCGTGATACCGCAATCATTGTTTCAGTGACGTATCGTGTGCATCAAACTGCGCGCCTCGTGACATCCTATCGTGATGTCGCGGATGAGTTGTACGCTCGTGGCGTTGAAGCTCCTGCGCTGCGCGACGTCTTCGATGCCGTTGTAGCGATTCGTAGGCGCAAACTCCCCGACCCAGCAGAGATCGGTAATGCTGGATCGTTCTTCAAGAATCCTGTGGTCCCGCGAGCGACGTATGATACGCTCGCGACGTCGTATCCCGATGCACCGCACTATGTACAAGCAGACGGATCAATAAAGCTACCAGCAGCTTGGCTCATCGATACGTGTGGATGGAAGGGATATCGCAGTGGCGATGCAGGTGTACATGCACGTCAGGCACTTGTGCTGGTGAACTACGGCTCGGCGCGTGGGGCTGAGATTCTTGACATAGCACAACGCATGCAAGCAGACGTGCGTGCGCGGTTCGGCGTAGAGCTGGAGCGCGAGGTTAACGTGTGGTGATGCGTTCAACGCGACCTTGTGCGAGCTCAATCGTCATGTCGGCATCGGCAACGGTATCAAGACGGTGCGCAATGACCAAGACTGTGACGTTGGCAAACTCTTCGCGCATAGTGCGCTGAATGATTGCGTCGGTTACCACGTCGACGCTTGCCGTTGCTTCGTCGAGCACAATGATGCGAGCGCGCGTGAGAATCGCACGTGCCATGCAGAGCAGTTGACGCTGTCCTTGCGAGAAGTTCGCACCACCCTCTACGATCTGTGCTTCGAGTCCGCCCGGTAGCTGACGTACATGGTCGGCAAGCTGCACGCGTCGCAATGCTTCCCAGACGTCAGCGTCCGCGCACTCGCGGAAGCGGTCGAGGTTGCTGCGAACCGTGCCAATGAACAGCGTAGGATCCTGTGGAATGATGGCGATTGAGCGACGAAGTCGTGCGAGAGGGATCGACGTGATATCGACGCCGTCGATCATAATCAAGCCCGACTCTGGTTCGACGAAACGGAAGAGCGTCTGGAAGAGCGTGCTCTTGCCAGAGCCAGTACGTCCGATGATACCTACCTTCATTGCTGGAGCTACATCAAAGCTTACATCGTGTAGCACGCGAGGCAGGTGTGGCGCATAGCGCACACAAAGATTGCGTATGGCGACAGCACCTCGTGTTGGCCACACCAGCGTGTCTTCGATCGGTAGCGCTGTGGTGGACGGTTCCGCATCGAGTGTTGCGTAGTGTCGCAGGCGCTCAACAGAAGTCATTCGTGATTCGACTTCGCTGAATGATCGCACGGTCCAGTTGAGACTCATCCAGAAACCAAGCGCATAGGTTAACACGAGTCCTGCAGTTCCGGAGGTGATCGTACCATTCCACGAGAGCATAACGATCGTAATGCTCGTCGAGAGAGCGATGAAGCCAGAGATCAGGGGGACGCGTGTACTGAACCAACGGTTGAGCAGAATACTGCACCAGAACTGACGTTGGAATGCGGTAAGCGTCTCGCGGTAGGTTCGGTGCATGTATTGTTCACGACCATACCCGTGGATCACATCGAGTCCGGTTACGAGCTCCTTGAAGTGGGCATATCGCGGAGAGCGTGCGATCGACTCGAGTCGTTTCGCCTCTCTTGCGCTGCGACGGTAGTCGCGCTGCAAGCGATAGTAGAGCGCAAGCACTGGTACGATCACGATGACTACCACGGGCGTAATCGTAATGATCAGCACCAGCGCGCTGATTGTTTGCGACAGCGACCGAAACGACTGTTCGATGTTCCACGAGAGGTGATCATCAACACCCTCGACATCGCGTGCGAAGCGATTGAGAATTCGTCCCATCGGTGTGCTATCGAAGAAGCGCAGTGGTGCAGCCAGCACACCAGTAAGTGCATCGTTGTGAATCAACCGTCCGGCTGCAGCTGCACGGTAGAGCCAGAGCAGACGCTCGCTATACCAGCCAGCGAGGACGACCACGCCTAGTCCACCATAGATGCACACAGCGACGAGTGGATCGATCGCACCTAGTGAGAACATTGCAAGAACTGACGTCCACACATTCGATGGCGATGCTCCAGATGTCGTGTCGCTCCAGTAGCCGAGCCACGATGTTTGGAGGATCGGCAGAAGCGAGATTCCCAACGCCGAAAGGATGAGTGCGGCAGCGCGCAGCGGACCTCCCACACGTCCACGCCCGACCATCGCACGCATATACTCGACGTACACGCCGCGACGAACAGCTCCTGTTGCACGATCTTCATCATCGGTGATTCGTCCTGCCTCGTGCGTGACTTCCTGCGCTGCAGTATGCTGAAGACTTGGCACTGGCGTTGCAACTGGTGGCTGCGTGTAATGCGGATCTGGCTCGTGCGTCTCGGAAGCATACAGGAGTTCACTGGCACGAGGGTGTGCAAGGATCTCGTCGTACGTACCCTGACACACAACACGTCCATTATCGAGTACAACGATGTGATCAAACCATCGTAGATGTGCCAGACGGTGTGTCGCAACAACGCGCGTGCATGATGACCACTCATCGAACAGCAGGTGCGCGACGATGTGTGCCTCAGTTGACACATCAACAGCAGACAGGGGATCGTCGAGGAACACGATGCCCGGCTCGTGATACGCCGCACGTGCAAGTGATACACGCTGGCGCTGTCCGCCTGAGAGATTTACACCTCTCTCGCCAATCTCCGTATCGAGTCCGGCAGGCATCATTGCGAGGTCTGGCAGCAGTCCTGACTGATGCAGCGATCGCTGCAAACGATCAGCATCGATATCATCACCAAAGCAGATGTTGTTCCGCACCGATGTGTTCATGATGAACGCCTCCTGCGGAACATAGGCTGCACGTGGACGCAGCGATGCAGCGATGCCCGTCGAGACGATCGAACCCTCGCGCGGAATGTGTAATCCAGCCAGCGTGCGCAGCAGTGTGCTTTTCCCTGAGCCAACACCACCTATCAGCGCTACGCTCGTTCCCGCAGGTACATCAAACGTTATGTCGTACAACGCTGGATGATCTCCATCGGGATACTGCATTGTGAGTGATGTACATGTAAGGCCCACGGCCACGCCGGGCGCAGAGGTATCACGATGATCTTCCTCGCGTGTTGGTGCGCTAAAGTATGCGTGCAGACGTGTGGTGGCAACGCGTGCGTGCTGAA
>CAMCXP010000061.1 GCA_945883395.1 Melioribacter roseus P3M-2 | reverse complement strand
ATACCGCCGATGGCCTCGCAAGAGGATCAGGTAAGGGTGAAATGGTGGGGTAAGAGCCTACCAGCAGCCGGGCGACCGGCTGGCTCGGCAAACCCCGTGCGGAGCAAGATCAAGCAGATGCAGGAACACTTCGGTGTTCAGAGGTTGTTCGCTTTGTCTACATGTGTAGACTGCATCGGGTAGATCGCTGGAGGTTAGTGGCAACGCTAATCCTAGAGAAATGATCACCTCCTTCAGTTTAGGCTGGAGAAGACAGAATTCGGCTTACAGGAGTCTCCTAGTGACTGATTGCTCACCACACAGTCCGACTGACATGGGTCCAACAGATAACGTCCTCCGCGAGTTACTTCCGGATTTTTTTTCGTTATGGGATCGCGATCTTTGCAACGCAGCGTCTGAGATTATCGACCGAAACGACAGCGAAGCACTGTATCGTTTTGGTCACACGATCAAAGGCTCTAAGATGCAGTTCGGTTTTCGAGATCTCGCAACCTTCGGAATTGCGATCATGCACGATGCCGAGCGGGCTGATTTCCCTGCTGCTGCTTAACGCATTGTGATGCTTCAGCAACAACTACATGTGCTTCGACGTCAGTTTATCTAACGATTCCGCAATCAATGCGGTAGGTGCCTCAATGACAATTCGACCACTCCTTCTTGTAAGTGCAACGATACTTCTGTTGGCAGGAGTGTCGGCGCATGCACAGCAACGAGTTGCGGTGCTCCCGTTTCGTAACATGGATCGCGACATTCAGTACAACGCATGGAGCGTCCAGCTTGCTGACTCGGTCTTGACGGCGTTACGGCAGCACGAGAACTTCAATAGAGACTTCGTACTCATCGAACCTGACTCAATCGAGATGGCGATCGCAGCGCTGAATCTGGATCCGACCAATCCGCAATATGAGTCTGACATGTGGAAGGCCGTGCGAACATTAGGCGCTACGAAGGTCGTGCAAGGTAACTTCCAACTTCGTGGCGATCGCGTTCTGATCAACTGCTACGTGTATGATATGTCGTCGATGCTTCCGGATGCAACGAACCAGGCAAAGGATTTGTATAAGTCCGCAACAACGTTTCTCGAAACAGTTCGTCCCATCGTCAAGCGCATCGTCGCTGGTCTTAAGTAACTACGCACCAACCGTCTGACCGTATCCAAACCATGGAACCAACGTTCGAACTTCCTGTCCTTCCCCCACCTGAACAATTGCACGGTCGTCGCCCAGAGTGGCTCAAAGTACGCGCGCCCGGTGGTGAAGATTATGCTCGGATCAAATCGATGATGCGCTCCAAGGCACTGCACACCGTTTGTGAAGAGGCACGTTGTCCGAACATTACCGAATGCTGGAATGCTGGCACCGCGACGTTTATGATTCATGGCGATACGTGCACACGCTCGTGCGGCTTCTGTGCTGTGAAGACAGGACGCCCTCTTGCGATTGACACTGATGAACCGCGCCGCGTTGCCGAGGCCATAGCTTCAATGAACTTGAAACACTGCGTGATCACGTCCGTCAACCGTGACGAAATGAAGGACGGTGGATCAACAATTTGGGCTGAGACCATTCAGCGCACGCGCGAACTCGCGCCGTCTACAACGATCGAGGTATTGATTCCTGACTTCAAGGGGGACATGGCTAATCTGCAGCGCGTGATTGATGCTCGCCCCGATATTCTCAACCACAACACGGAAACGGTTCCTCGACTCTACCGTCCAGTTCGACCACAGGGCAAGTTCCATTGGACCCTCGAGGTGTTGCGTGAATCGAAACGTCAAGGTATGCGCACAAAGACAGGCATAATGCTGGGATTGGGAGAATCACCTGTTGAAGTGATCGATGTCATGAAGGAGCTTCGGGCCGTGAATGTTGATGTCCTCACATTAGGACAATACCTGCAGCCAACCAAAAATCACCTTCCTGTCGATCGGTTTGTTCATCCCGATGAGTTCGCGCATTACCGAACCGTCGGACTTGAGATGGGCTTTGGTGTCGTAGAATCTGGGCCCCTCGTGCGCAGTTCCTACCACGCAGAACGTCACGTCTGATGCGATGTACGATCCTTGGCAGCGGTACGTCCACGGGCGTGCCGTCCCTAGCATGTGAATGCCCTACATGCACCAGTAACGACCCTCGTGATCGCCGCTTGCGGACGTCCCTGCTGGTGCAGGACGGCACAACAACGTTCGTTATCGATACATCGTCGGATTTCCGGCAGCAGATGCTGCAGCACAATGTTCTAGACCTCGACGCCGTGCTGTTCACGCATCATCACTTCGACCACATCGGTGGGTTCGATGATATCCGGCCATACAACTTCCGCAGCGGTCGCCCCATGCCGATTTATGGTCTTGAGGAGACACTCGCAGTGTTGCGAGCTACCTTTCCGTATGCCTTCGGCGATGTCGTTTCTACGGGAGCTTCCGTTCCATCGATTACACCGATCGTTATCGCTGATGCGAAATTCTCGATTGGCTCAATTACCGTTCTTCCCATCCCAATGCGCCACGGCTCGTCAATGCGCGTCAATGGATATCGATTCGGCGACGTCGCATACTGCACCGATACGAACCACATTCCATTAGATGCGATGGAACGCTTACAGGGACTCGACACGCTGATTCTTGATGGGCTACGGTGGGAACTACATCCTACGCACTACACGATTGAACAAGCGCTTGAGGTTATCGCACATCTTGCTCCTCGACGCGCAATTCTCACACACATCGCACATCAGGTGCTTCACGCACGCGACATGCTACGCCTTCCTGATGGCGTTGAGTTTGCTGTCGATGGGATGACGATCGAGTCCGACATCTAGCGACGTCACTGTGCGGAATGTAAGGTTGATTCGGGGCGATTGGCACCGTGTGGTCTTGGGCAGCGCATGCTTCCAGAGTTGCTGCGTTGTTCCACGCATGATTAAGAGACTCATTGACGGAAGCATAATCTTAATCGTCGGAATATCATGATCTATACGCGAACGAAAATGCAACGTTCGTTCAGCGCCAATACTGAAGGATGCAATCACCGGCTCAGAACCAAGTTCTGGCTCGTCATCACTGTGATATCCCATTGAGTCGCGACCATCACGATAAAGATTGCACAGGACACTGTTAAACGAGGCTCCTGCTTGCGTTTCTACTACTTGCCGCAGATCCTGTAAGATTGGTATCCACGGAAGCGGACGGTGTTCGATACCGGAGTAGGTGTAGCGCGCATGTTCATCTCCATACCAAGCAACACGGCGAGGCTGAAGTACCGTCTTGCCGAACATCGTGATTGGCTCGTCACGCCACGCTACGTCATTGAAGAGCGTGGTAAACAGCGACGACTCGTCGTTGTCATACTCGAGTCGGTTAACTAGTTCGATGCTAGGGTAGGTATTCATAATGCACGAAACAAAAACCCCACCAAGACTGGTGGGGCTCGTATCCATGCCGAGGAGGGGTTTTACGGCATGGAATAAACGCTATGGCTTCTCGTGTGATGCCCCTCTCTGGGTGTAGGGGATGGTGCATGACTACCGGGCTGCATCACAGGGTCCACAACAGAACAAGTAACCGAAAACGTGTAAATCCGTTACCGTATTCTTAGTCCGTCGATGTTTCTTCCCAGGTGCCTGGTTCAGGGTCTTTCACACGACCATGTGCTGATTCGTTTTCCATCGAGTGGTGCCAATAGGCTCCCGACGTCGCCTCTGTTGTCTCCGAAGACGCCACGTCGTCCGTCGGCGTATCACCGTCGAGCAGCAAAGCAAGTTGCTTACGCAGTGTGCGATGGTCCGTCTTGATCGATATCGAGTCTTCAAGATCGATCATCGTTGTTGTCGTTGTTATCAGGTCGTCAATCTCACGCAGTTTCGGCAAATCTGAGATGTCGTTGAGACCAAAGACACGGAGAAACTCCTCAGTAGTTCCGTAGAGTAATGGCTTCCCGAGCGTTTCAGACCGACCAATCATCGCAACGAGTTGCTTCTCAACAAGCGAATTCACAACCTCACCACTGTTAACTCCTCGAATCGCATCTATCTCGGCCTTTGTGATGGGCTGACGATAAGCAATGATGGCAACCGTCTCAAGAGCTGCCTGGGTTAGACGACGGCGATTCTTCGCCTTGAGCAAGCGCTGCACTAACTGTCCATGCGCAGGAGTTGTTGCAAACTGGAATCCACCTGCGATCTTCACAATGCGGTACGGACGCTCAACTCGCTCAAGCTCATCGTTGATGTCCTCGACGAGTTCATCGAAGAACTCCTTTGGAACATCGAACGTTGGAACAACGGTCTCCGGCGTGGCCTGCGGCTGCTCACCTTCCAGCGGCAACTGCTGCTGTCCAGGAGCCTGTTGGGATGGATCCTCGAGAACCAACAACCGATGCAGCATACGATTCGTCAGCGGTTCCTCGCTGGCGAAAATCAATGCCTCAAGTGCATGGAGTTGCTCATGGCGTTCGAGCGTGAAAAAGTACGGCAGCTCCCGCTGTTCAACTGCACGTTCGAGTTGTTCGTGTTCAAGGTCTGTCATTGTGCTTCATCCTGCGTTGACGGCTCGTGCAATGCGCCTTCTGCAGACGCTTGATCGTCGCGACGATTGGCAATAATAATGTCGTCGAACCGCTCATCCTGCTGCACGATGATGCGGTGGAGCTTAGCGAGTTCGAGAAGTGCGAGGAACGTTACAACGATATGCATCTTGGTGAGCCCACCAATGAGCTCGAAGAAGCGAACCGATGGCCGCTGACGCAGCATGTGGACGATCTCTTCGGATTTCTCTTCAACCGTAACTGGGAACCTCGTAACAACGTGTGGATCCGGCTTGTCTGGTGCACGTTCGATCGCACGCTTGAGAGCCTTCAAGAGGTCAAACAGCGTTGCGTTGCGATACGCACCCGTCTCTGCTGCATGAATTTCCTCAGCTTCAAAGACGTTGCGGTACATCACATACCGCTGGTTCTCTACCGAAAGCGCAAGAGAATCAGACGCCTGGCGGAAACGCTTGTACTCGATAAGCCTGCGTATGAGCTCAGCACGTGGGTCATCTTCGTCAATCTCTCCAAGGACCGACGATGAAGACTCTTCCCGCGGCAACAGCATCTGCGCCTTGATTTGCACGAGCATCGACGCCATAACGATGAAGTCGCCGGCAAGTTCCAAATCAAGAAGCTCAAGCACCTTCACATATTCAAGGAACTCCTGTGTGATAGATGCGATCGGAATATCATAGATGTCGAGCTCGTCCCTCTTGATGAAGAACAGCAGGAGATCTAAGGGACCCTCAAAGTTTTGGAGGCGAACGCTATACATGAGAGATCAGACAGATAAAGATTGCGCCACTGGCGCAAGTGCTCCAGTGAACAAACGTGGAACGCGTACCGACACTCCCGTGGTGATCTCATACGGAATCGTGCTTGCCCACGCGGCAAGTTCTTCGAGGTCAATTGCATCTGAGCTCTCTTCCAGCGTCTGCGTGCCCAATAGCACCACCTCATCGCCAAGCTCAATGGGATCCGAACCAACATTGACCATGATTTCATCCATACAAATCGAACCTACTACGGGATACCGTTTCCCACGGATAAGGCATGAAGCCGACCCCGTAAGAGCACGCATGTATCCATCACCATAGCCGATTGGCACTGTAGCAATCGTTGCTTCTTCGGTAAGCATGTACCTACGGCCGTAACTCACTGTATCGCCCGGCCACGCTCGACGAAGCGAAACGACCGTCGATGACACACGCATCACCGGCCGCAGCGCAGCAACATGTGCTTCAGCTGATGAATACCCGTACAAGGCCAATCCGGGGCGTACCAATGAGAAGTGTGTTTCCGACGATTGCCACAGCGCGCCAGTATTGGCTGCGTGAACTGTCGCAAAGCTACAGCCTGCGGTGGCACATTGTTCGACAACACGTTCAAAAGTGGATAACTGTTCCTTCATGAAGGGGTTGTGTGGATCGTCCGCAGTCGCAAAGTGGGTACAGATACCCGTACAGCGAAGTCCTTCCATGGATTGAAGTATCCTGGCGGTTCCAACAGCATCGTGGGGTCGAACCCCGTCGCGGCTCATTCCGGTGTCGATGTAGAGGTGGACCTCTGCAGTCGTGTTGCGTGCACGGGCGGCTTGGGCAAGTGCGTTTGCTTGGGATACGTCGCCAACGACAGTGATCAGATTCAAGGCCACCGATTCGTCGGCCTCGGGCGGTTCGACGTGCGTTAGGACAAGGATGGGAATCGTGATGCCAGCATCACGCAGCACACGTGCTTCCGAGACAAAGGCTGTGCCGAGAATGTCGACACCCAAATGTTGAAGCACGCGCGATACGCCCACCATTCCATGTCCGTAGGCATTAGCCTTTACCATGGCCAGCATATGGGCACCTTGCGTGCGAGTGCGTAGCACGTGGTAATTCCATGCGAGCGCGTCGAGGTCGATTGTCGCTACTGTGCTTCTCATTGCTGACTGATCCCCTGCGCATCCATCCATTCGAATGATCGACGGATCTCGGGGACGGTCCGTCCCGCTCCAATAGCACACAGCAACTTGATCCGTGCCTTCTGTCCATTGAGGTAGTCTGCAAAGATCACACCTGCTTCGTGAAGATGCTTACCAGCCCCCTCGTAGGCATAGATATGCTCGATGCGCCCCACCGGACAGCGTGAGACGAGTACGACCGGGAGCCCACTCTCTACGGCATCACGCATAGCGCCATAGACGCGGGGTGTCACATTACCGGCACCAAATGCTTCGACGACAAGGCCCCTTGCACCGTGATCTCGCGCGCAAGAAATCAGTGTTCCATCCATCCCTGCATAGGATTTGAGAAGGGGCACAAAGGTCGGAAGATCACCGACCATGAAGGTTTCTCGATGCAGAGGCGTCCGGTGAATCATCAGGACTCCGTTTGCAATCCGTCCGATCGGACCGAAATCGAAACTCGTGAACGTCGATAGATCCTGCGTGTCGGTTTTCGATGCCTCAGATGCAGCTGTTAACACACCGCCAAGGCAGATCAACACCCCCAAACCGCGCGCGCCAATGTGCGCGGCAACTGCGACTGCATCGCGGAGATTACGCGGACCATCCCAGTCGGGTTCGCTGCTGTTACGCATTGCCCCAACAACCACAATTGGCTTGTCGGTTGTGATGGTCGAGTCCAAAAAGTAGGCCGTTTCCTCTAGCGTATCAGTGCCGTGCGTGATCACTACACCGTCAATCGCTGCATCTTCGATGTACGCTTGGACGATCTGCCTCACTTCATTCATGCGCTCGAGGGTCATGTGCGGACCCGGGAATGTGCCGTATTCATGGATACACAAGTCAGCATGGGCCCGAATCTCGGGGATGCGTGCGAGAATCTCGCCACCGGTAAGGCTTGGCACAACGCCACCCCACTCACGATCAAGCGTGGAGGCTATCGTCCCACCAGTGAAGACGATGACAATTGTTGGTCGGGATGAAGGAGTCACGCGAGAATTCAATAATTGAAGACCCGCGAAGATAGAGACCCCGTTCGTAGTTTTGTGGTTCATGATTTCACCGAATGCACATCTACGCGATATCTCGGCCTACACGCCGGGTGCATCACCCGAGCAAATCAAGGTTCAGCATGGCCTTGATCATGTTGAGAAGTTAGCCTCGAACGAGAATCCTCTCGGAGCATCGCCTGCTGCGATTACCGCCGCAATATCTGCGCTCTCAACACTGAGTCTCTATCAAGATGGTGGCATGGCTCTGCGTGCTCGCCTTGCGGACTTCCACCATGTTGATCCTTCCTGCATCAGCTTGAACAACGGAAGCGATGCCATCATTCACCAAGTGATGCGCGTTGTTCTTCATCCTGGTGGCACCGCGCTGAGCAGTGAGGGTAGCTTTGTTAGCTTTCGCATTGCTGTGAAGGGGGCTGATCGGGATTTCCGTCTCGTGCCTATGCTACCGGGGTATCGATTCGACGTTCGCGCACTCGCTGCTGCCGTTGATTCGACAACACAGGTTATCTATGTGGCTAATCCGAACAACCCCACCGGTACGTTCATCACGCACGACGAACTTGTGTGGCTGATGGATCAGGTTTCAGATGATGTGCTCGTTGTTCTCGATGAGGCCTACATCGAGTATGCACAATCGCTCGCAGCCAGCTCCTACCCTGCCGAGTCGTTCACACGCCCGAACCTGCTCCGACTTCGCACATTTTCGAAGGCGTACGGGCTCGCAGCACTTCGCATCGGCTATGCTCTCGGCGACCCCGATGTTATTCAGTGGCTGCATCGCACCAGGTTGCCGTTCGATCCGAATGGCATTGGATGTGCAGCTGCGATCGCAGCACTCGACGATGCCGATTTCGTTACGCGCACTGTGGAGCTGAATGCGTCCAGTCTAGCATCGCTTCACACAACACTTCATGAACTGGGATACACCACATCCAACAGTGTAGCCAACTTCGTAATGATTGATCTTCACGACCGCGCTCGAGCTGAGTCGTTTCACATCGAACTTCTGCATCATGGCTTTATCACGCGGCCGTTGACGGGCTTTGGGCTCCCAACCTGTGTGCGTATCAGCACAGGAACAGCAGAGCAGTCAGAGCGCCTCGTGCACGTGCTTCGTAGATGTGCCGCAGCGTATGCCGGATCTCTTCCATCGACATCTGTTTTGTAGGAGCTCGTTTCCATGAGTACAGCAACAATCGATGCACCTTCTGCATCGTTAACCGACGACTTCCTGCCGCTTAACGGCACGGATTACCTCGAGATTTACTGCGGCAACGCAAAGCAATCATCGTACTTCTACCGCACAGCGTTTGGATTTCAACTTGTTGCCTATGCCGGACCCGAAACGGGCGTTCGAGATCGTGCTTCGTATGTGCTGCAGCAGGGCAAGATTCGCCTGATGCTTACAACGCCGCTCCATCCAGATACTGATATCATGGAGCATATTGCCAAGCACGGTGATGGCATTAAGGTGCTCGCTCTCTGGGTTGACGATGCTCGTGCTGCATGGGAAGCAACAACATCGCGAGGCGCCACAAGCGCACAAGAACCGACAACGCTCGTTGATGAGTACGGTGAAGTTGTCGTGGCATCAATCCACACCTACGGAGACACAATCCACACCTTCGTAGAGCGAAGGAACTACACTGGTGCATTCATGCCGGGCTATAAGGCGGTGGACGACGGATATCGCACCGAGCCAATTGGACTGCTTTACGTGGACCACTGTGTGGGGAATGTCGAGCTTGGCCACATGAACGAGTGGGTGAAATTCTATGAAGATGTGATGGGCTTCAAGTTGCTCATCACCTTTGACGACAGTGATATTTCGACGGAGTACTCAGCGTTGATGTCGAAGGTTGTGTCTAACGGCTCTGGATACGTCAAGTTCCCGATCAATGAACCAGCCCAAGGCAAGCGGAAGAGTCAGATCGAGGAGTATATCGAGTTCTATCGTGGGGCGGGTGTGCAACACATTGCCGTTGCAACGAACGACATCATTCATACGGTTGGTGAACTTCGTCGGCGTGGCGTGCAGTTTCTCTATGTACCAGAAACCTACTACGAGGACATTTCGACACGCGTTGGTGAAATCAGCGAAGACCTTGAAGAACTCAAGAACCTGAATATTCTGATCGACCGTGACGACGAAGGGTATTTGTTGCAGATCTTTACCAAGCCTGTTGAGGATCGCCCTACCGTCTTTTTTGAGATCATTCAACGCGCAGGGGCAAAGTCTTTCGGAAAAGGAAACTTTAAAGCCCTGTTTGAGTCGATCGAGCGCGAACAGGAGCTCCGCGGCAACCTGTGATTCACGATTTTCACGTTTTGTTCCACCGTTCTAGCCTCCCTATGGCTTCCAAAGCAAAAACCGGCGCGGCATCGTCTCCGTTTGCTGGACACAACCCTTTCCTTGAGTCGGTAAACGCCTACTTCGATAAGGCAGCCGCGATCATGGATCATCCCAAGGGCCTGCTCGATCAGATTCGAGCATGCAACTCGGTGTACTACATGCAATTCCCTGTCCGCATCAAGGGCGGCATTCAGGTGATTCAGGCATGGCGTGCTGAGCATAGCCACCACAAGCTTCCTACGAAGGGTGGTATCCGCTATGCAATGACGGTCGACCAAGAGGAAGTACAGGCACTTGCTGCACTGATGACGTACAAGTGTGCTGTCGTTGATGTGCCGTTTGGTGGTGGTAAGGGTGGCATTCGCATTGATCCGAAGCAATACACAACGGACGAACTCGAACGCATTACGCGTCGCTACACAGTTGAGCTGATCAAGAAGAACTTTATCGGACCAGCAGTTGACGTACCAGCTCCCGACTACGGCACAGGTCCGCGGGAAATGTCATGGATCGCCGACACATACCAGTCAATGGCGAAGGACGATATCAATGCGCTTGGTTGCGTCACCGGCAAGCCGGTTGGCCAGGGCGGCGTGCGTGGTCGCACCGCAGCAACAGGGCGTGGCCTGTTCTTCTCCGTCCGTGAAGCCGTCAACGATTCCAAGCTGATGAAGAAGCTCAAGATGACCACAGGCTTGTCTGACAAGCGTGTGATCGTTCAAGGTTTCGGCAACGTGGGATATCATGCTGCGAAGTTCCTCCAAGAGGGTGGCGCAACGATCGTTGGTATCATCGAGTGGGACGGCGCTGTTGTGAACCCGAAGGGCATCGACGTTGAGTCCCTCAAGGCACACCATGCGAAGAAGGGCTCAATCACGGGATTCGCCGGAGCAAAGACAATCAAGGAAGGCAATAGCGTTCTCGAACACGATTGCGACATTCTTGTACCAGCTGCTCTTGAATCACAGATCCACAAGGGTAACGCTTCAAAGATCAAGGCGAAGATCATCGCTGAAGGTGCGAATGGTCCAATTACATCAGAGGCAGAACCAATCCTTCTCAAGAAGGGTATCCTTGTGATGCCGGACATGTTTGTGAACGCTGGCGGTGTGGTGGTATCGTATTTCGAGTGGTTGAAGAACCTCTCGCACGTGCGCTTTGGTCGCATGGACAAGCGCTTCGACGAAGGATCAAGCCTGCGTATCATCGAAACCGTTGAGCGTCTGACAGGTAAGAGCCTCACGCTGGCCGAACGTGCTGTGATTGCCCGTGGTGCTGACGAAGAGGATCTTGTGAACTCGGGTCTCGAGGACACAATGATCATGTCGTACCATGCGATCATGGAGAACTTCAATGGCAATCCACGCGTGAAGGATATGCGCACCGCTGCCTTCGTGAACTCGATCGATAAGATTGCACAGTCATACGAAACCTTGGGCATCTTCCCATAAGGATGCCAGCGCGTACGCGCGTTCATCAGTCTGCATTCTACAACGGCCTGACATCTTCACGAGATGTCAGGCCGTGTTCGTTACCACTATGTTGCAGCCTTACACCTTATCGAATAAGGATCTTTTCAAAGCGCTGTTGATTGTTATGATCAATCACAACAACGTAGAGCCCCGAGGGTACAATGGCGCTGCTGCGATCACGGCGATCCCATACAACTTCAGTTTGTCCTCGAAGTGTTGTGATGGTTGTTCCCGTGACATCCACAATGCGGATATTCATCGTTGATGGGTTTGATGATGTGATGCGGAGCTCGTCCGTCATCGGATTTGGGACAACCCGAACCTTGGTCAAGCCGGCCACGTGTTGCTCGTCATCTTCAAGACTGGTCACTTGGTTGCGCGTAACGACATACTGCGTAGTGCCATGTTCAGTTTCAACCGACAGCATCGCGTCAGATCCGTCGGGCGCTGTAGACTCGACACACACATTCATAATGTTGTTGCGCTGAAGCGTGTGTGGCAGCTGTTGATCAAGCGGACGTAGTGTATACGTTGTCGACCCGAGACCCGTCAAACGTACACGCGTGACGACCGTCTCAGGACAACCAAGCGGAAGCGTAACATTGCAGAGCTGTTCGCCTGTAACACCTCGTGTAAAGCGCACTGTGTCTTTCGCGAACTGAACACTAGGCTGTGCCTCCCCACGAATGGTAAATGCCGTCGAGCCAACAGACGTAAAGAACGTCACCGTGGCCGAGAACGATCCGACGACGCGGGGGGTGATACTTAGTACAACGCTGTAGCGCGCATTCGGCTCAAGGGACAGCGGAGTGACAAAGCCGCGGAGCACGACTGTCGACGCAGGGTCGGCTGAAACTGATGTAATCGTCACAGGTGCACCACCCTCATTAACCAG
>CAMCXP010000060.1 GCA_945883395.1 Melioribacter roseus P3M-2 | reverse complement strand
GCTGGAATGCTGCAGCAGTTCGTATCTACCCGATGGCAGTGGGGATTGATTTTAATACGTCAATCCTCAAGAAGCTTGCCAGCACGACAGGGGGCTTCGTCACACTTGTAGCCGATGATGACAGTATTGCCGTTGTAGTACAGGAGCATTTGCAGCGCATCTCGCGACCAAATCTCTCGCAGTTACAGTTGTCGTATGGTGGTCTACCAACTGTCGACGTGTATCCGGCCGTTCTTCCAGATGTGCCAGCAGGCGGGCGAGTAACGCAGTATGGGCGGTACACGACAGGCGGACTATATGACGTGACGCTCCGTGGAGTGCTTCAAGCAGTCACATTTGAACTCCGTCAAACTGTTGTCTTTGGCGATTCACTGAGAAACAACAAGGCCGTTGCGCGCCTGTGGGCGAAGTCAAAAATCGATGCTCTACTGCTAGAGATATCCCGCGTCGGCGAAGTCAAGGAGCTTGTTGCTGCTGTGATTGATCTCTCGATCCGGTTCAACATCCTGACGAAGTACACAGCGTTGTATGCCGATCCTGACGATCCCTCAACGACGAGCGTCCCACACGAAGAACGTCCCATCGAGGGAGTGACCTTCTCGGTATCACCGAACCCAGCTCGTGATCACATCACGTTCGATGTGTCACTGCCCGATGGCGCTGCAGCAGCTGTGGCGGAACTCTCTGTGCTCGACGTGCGAGGTGTTCGCGTTGCAACACTTGTTGTCAATGTAAACGCAGGCGGTATACGCATCCCGTGGGACATGCTTACATCGTCAGGCACGCCGCTCGCCGCTGGGATCTACACAGCAGTGCTGCAAATCGGCACCACACGGCGAGTTGCGCAATTCCTTGTTCAATAACGCTCGCAACTGACATTTCATCAGCTCATCATCAATACACACAACGAGAACATCTCATGAAAAACATCATCATCTGCTTGTTGGCCCTAGTGTGCATGCTTAGCACACAATATCACGATGCACGTGCAAACGGTGTGACTGACATCGAGTATCATGACGCACGTGGGCGAGTATCTGTTGTTGTTCTAGCGCCCATATCAATCAAGATTCGAACTGTCATTCGTGATCAATTCGCGATTACAACAATCACGCAGCAGTTTCGCATTGATGATAGCATACGGGTACGTCGGTTTGGCATGCCACTTTCTGAAGCGCGCTCTGTAACGGGATTCCGCTATCGCATAGATACCGCGAACTGGCGTGTGGCTACGATTGGACGCAAGGATACAGCGAAAGGAAGCAGCGGAACCGGTGGAACGGGTGCGCCAGCGCTCCCGCCATCATCACAATTCACAGGGTACATAAAGCAATCTGGATTCTACTACGAGTTTCTAGATTCACTCAGTGGCAACCATGTCCTCGAGATGGAGTGTACAATGATGGAGCTGTTGCCGCTTCGGCGAGGATCGTTTTCCTATCAGGTACCATTTGAGCACATGCCATCGTACGGAGTCCAACGTGCGATCTGGTCGCTATCGCTAACATCGTCAACTGCTCTTACAGATGTGTACCTACCATTATCGATTACTGGCACGAGACAAGATACTTCTGCTCTTCTGGTCGTAGAACCTGAGATCGCTACAGGTGTTGCTATCCTATCGTATCGGCTGCGTCGCGACAATGTAGCCGCGGTTGTACTGAGCGCAAAACCACGTGGTGAAGACGGATATGCGCTTCTATTTGCTACACCAGGGGGTGATACGACTGTAGCAGCGATGCCACGACGATTTACAATTGTGTTGGATGTAAGCGGATCGATGAGCGGTGAGAAGTTAGCTCAAGCAAAAGAGGGAGCCCAGAAGTGTTTGGATCAACTCGCATCAGAAGACGAGTTCAACATTATTGTGTTTAGTGACATCGTAACGGCGCTTTGGCAGGGACACATGTCCGTTACCTCGAGCAATATTGAGGAAGCACGTCGATTTATTGACAAGTGTGAGGCGAATGGTGGAACTAGTCTCCAAAGCGCGCTGATAAAGGCCTTCACGATGTACCGTGATTCGTCCGCTGTCAACATTGCGGTGTTCCTCACCGATGGTGTGGCATCGGTAGCTCGGTCGCAAGTGATACAAATGAACGCGATGAGGGCGCGCCTGCTGGTCATTGGCATCGGATATGACGTTGATGAAACTCTACTTCGGTCTATTGCGTCTGATCATCGCGGTCAGTACTTCCCGGTTACGACGATTGCCACACTCGGTGCAGCGATTGCTTCGATTGCCGAGTCTACGCGAATGCCAATGTTGAAGAACCCGACAATGTCGTGTGCTCCGGATGTGCTCTATGATGTTGCACCAGCTGTTCTTCCCGATATCTTCATGAACGAACAGTTCTCAATTGCAGCGCGGTACCGACAGCCAGGTGATGTGGTGACCACCATCGTGGGCAACGGCGCGCAAGGACAGCAGCAATTGGTCATTCAAGGGACACTTGCTGACAATGATACACTCGCCCCGTACGTGCCAAAAATCTGGGCGAAGATGCGTATCGACCTCTTAATCGCGCTCATGTCTGGAATAACTCGCAACTCGCGCCTCTGGAATGAGTATCGCGACGAAATCATCGCACTCGGCGTCAAGTTCGGACTCGTAACGCCATACACCGCCTTTACGGGCGTTTCTGATGGTCCAACACACGTTTCAGACAACGAGCAGTCGGATATGTCTACCTGTGCAACATGTGCTCGCGTATCGCCGAATCCTGTGCGAACAAGCACCACAATCCAGACTGCGTTCGTGCAAGCGCATGAATTCGTCCGTGTGATCCTCCTTGGGGTTAATGGCGAAGTCCTCTTTGATGAGCTCGTTGCAGGCTGTGCTGGGGGAGAATGGACGTATACGCTGTCTCTTGATCGACTTCCAGCAGGAATCGCCTCCGGTGCATACATCCTGCAGCTCAGCGCTGGTGAGGAATCACGGACCGTTACTATTCACGTTGTGCGCTAGGTGTTTTTTATTGTAGGTGTGACATCCGTGCGAGGCGCGTTTACCATCCGTGGTATCCGCGCTTCGCCGTATTTTCGTGGTTTCGTACGACGACCACACGCTGACCACGTAGGGTCGCGCTGACCACACAGGGCCACGATGACCACATAGGGTCATCGTTACAGAGTTTTTTCACGGTTGAAACACAAAGAACATGGGAATCGCCTGCGGTATCGTTGGACTGCCAAATGTTGGGAAGTCGACACTCTTTAACGCATTGACCTCGAATGAGGCGGAGGCAGCTAACTATCCGTTCTGCACGATCGATCCAAATGTTGGCATCGTCAACGTTCCGGATCCTCGACTCAAGAAGCTGGTCGATAACTATCAGACAGACCGTGAAGTACCAACGACCGTTGAGTTCGTCGACATCGCTGGTCTGGTGAAGGGGGCTTCGAAGGGTGAAGGCCTCGGCAATCAGTTCCTAGGCAACATTCGAGCATGTGATGCAGTAGCCCACGTTGTTCGCTGCTTCGAAGATGACAACGTGGTGCACGTGCACGGTGGGGTAGACCCATTGCACGATATCGACATTATCGAAACAGAACTCATTCTGAAAGACGTCGACTCCGTTGAGAAACGTATTTCGGGTCTGCACAAGCTGGTGCGTGCCAACGATAAGGATGCCAAGGAGGAAGTAGCTCTGCTTGCGCAGCTCCAAGCACACTTGGATTCCGGAAAGCCGGCGCGGTCGTATTCTGGCGATGATGCTGCAAAACAGGCCATTGCAGGGTTGCAACTCTTGACGGCAAAACCTGTGATGTACGTTGCAAATACCAACGAAGAAGGCGTCAAGAATGGCAATCGGTTCGTTGACGCCGTGCGCGCACGCGCAGTAGAAGAAGGCGCAATCGTTGTGCCCATCTGTGCAAAGATCGAAGCTGAGATCGCATTGCTTGATCCTGATGATCGTGCGCTGTTCCTGGCTGATCTCGGTATGGAAGAGCCTGGACTTGATCGCGTGATTCGTGAAGCGTATAGCCTTCTGGGTCTTATCACGTATTTCACCGCAGGTAAAAAAGAATGCCGCGCATGGACTGTTCGCAAGGGCAGCACTGCGCCACAAGCAGCTGGAGTGATTCACACCGACTTTGAAAAGGGCTTCATCCGTGCCGAAGTTATGGCGTATGGCGATTGGGAACGACTCGCTTCAGAACAAGCAGTGAAGGACGCAGGTTTGTATCGCGTTGAAGGGAAAGACTACATCGTCAAGGATGGTGACGTTATGTACTTCCGCTTCAACGTATAACTACGGACAATTGCGTGTTTCTACGTGCTTTGAGCGACGTGTCTTTTCGGTAGATTCGGATGAGTTTTTTACTACAAGGGGCTTCATGATGAAGTTGCGATACCGTTACTTCCTTCTGCTCTGCATTGCCGTGACAACTTCTATGTCGCTGCTCGCGCAGGAACCGCCGCGCGTGCCAACCAGGTGGGGGCTTCATCTTGGTCTCAACTATAATATGGCTGGTGTTGGATATGGCTATTGGGCAGCGGGCGACCCGTTGCGTCCGGGAGCTCAGTTCACGAAGCTCGTGTTGAATGATGGTTCTGGTATCGGACTCTACGGCGGGTTGAGCTTTCAAACGGCGCTCACCAACAACTTGTTCTTTGGTGCCCGATTGTCGTACGACAATCGCAGCTTGATTGCACGTGATGATCAAACCTATACGAAGCCTGATGGTTCGTTTCTATCGGATGAGTATTCGTTCAAGAATAGTTTCATCTCGCTCGAACCGAACGTAAAGTTCTATCTCGGCCGCCGTTTCCACATCACAGGTGGTTTGGGTATGGGGCTAGCCCTCAATCAAACGTATGACTACACACCCGAAGGTGGTACACCGCGGACCGGACTCGAAGTAGGCCCTGCCGATACGCTCAAGCATACCATCACGTGGTCTGGCTTTGCGGGTATTGGATACGATCTCTACCTCACGGATTCCTCGGCAGATCAACAACTGATCCTCACGCCATTCCTTGAAACCTCCTACATGGTGAGTCAGCGCGGTGTTGACTTCACCGACCAGACGTCATTCGATGGTGCATTGAGCACCGTATCGATCCGTGCCGGTGTGTCCCTCGCCATTGGTGCCGCCGATCACGATCGGATGATGGCAATGCCGACGCCGAAGAAGTTCTTCCGTGTGATGATCCCAGCCGACGGCATTTACTCGCGTCGCGTCGAGCGCGCAGCCTTCCCGTTGCGCACCTTTGTGTTCTTCGATAAAGAGTCCGCAGACATCCCAGGTCGGTACAACTTTGTTACGGCTGATGAGACGGCGACCTTCGGACAGAACACGGGTCTGACGGCTGATGACATTGCAAATGTTCAGGAGCGCACCTACATCCAACGTGAGGTGTACTACCATCTGCTCAACATTATCGGTTATCGCCTGAAGAATAATGCAGGCTCGAGCGTTGAATTGTACGCATCGGATCCTGACGGTAAGGATGCAACGCCATATGCTGAGTCGGTGAAGAAGTACCTTGTTGATGTGTGGGGCGTAGCTCCGACACAACTCGCGATCACCACTGGACCAGCTGATCCGAAGTCCGGTACGCCGCGTACGCCAGCAGTCGACATTCCGTTTACTCAGGGAGAGAATCGTCGCGTGCAGTTCCGCAACTTCAATCCAACGAAGCTCGGTGGTCCGGTGTATCTGTCATCACCACGTGAAGCAGAAGAAGACCATCAGGTATTTGTTGAACTCACCACGAATGAAGACATTGCCTCGTGGAGTGCGACAATCACTGGTAATGGAATGCGCCGTCAGTTCGGACCATTCAAGACCCGCAGCGAGTATCTCGATCCAACTGGCCTTCTGCGTCCCGATCAAAAGTCTGCGCAGTTCACGGCAAATATTGTTGCAACGAAGACCGACGGTACGACGTTGTCGGACGCAGAGACGTTCATGCTCGTGCGTACTGACCGTGAAGGTAGCTCACGTCGACATCGCCTGCTCTTCAACTACGCAGAAGAAGATCCGATTCGTCGTTCCAAGGCGCTGATTGAAACCGACATCGTGCCCGACATCAAGAACGGCTCGAAGGTCTACGTCTATGGACACACAGATAGCCTTGGTGCTGATCAGGTTAATCTCCAGCTCTCGCGCTCGCGGGCAAACGACGTCAAGAAGATTCTCCAAGATGTGATTTCTGCTCGCGGTATTTCGGGTGTGAAGGTCTACGCCTACGGACTTGGTGAAGACGACTCACCGTTTGAAAACGAGTTCCCTGAAGGGCGCATGTACAATCGTACTGTGATCATCGACATTGTGCCGTAAGTGCACGTAAGGACGTAACAGCATGGCACTTTTAGGCCACGCCTCGACCTACATTGTATCATCACCAAACCCCCATGCTTCAGCCGAAGCGTGGGGGTTGCTCGGTTTTGATGATGCCGGTAGCGACGCATCGATCATCCGAATGACGGATGGACAGATCTTTATCGCGATCATTCCTGATGAAGGATCTGGACTGTCACTGGCTTACTTCGCTCCGTCACTCCAGAGCGTGCGCGACAAGCTTGTTGCCGCGCACGTTGAACTCACTGGTACGCCTACAACCGACCTCTGCGTGCACGGCTGTTCAACGACATGGTGGATTCATTCGGCGACGCCTGAGCGAATGCAAGTGCGCACCGGCCAGGGGAGTCCGCTGCTTGGGTACTTCGATGCGATCGTGCTGCCGGTTGATGATATTGCAGCAGCAACCGAGTGGATTCAACGTCTTGGTTATATTCTTATCGACATTGGTGGCGATGTCCGCTCGCGTATCGATTGCACAGATGGACTTGTGACATTGTCCATCCGGAAGACCGACGGGGGATCATCGTACTTACATTACACGGCAGATCTCGACGCAGAATGGACCGAGGCTGCAGAGTCGTCGTTGGGCTCGCAACTGACGGTGTATCGTAATGCCGATGCAACCCCATATATGGCACGCATCATGATGCCGGATGATGTGGTGATCATCATTACATCCGACGAACTTTCCTAAGGACTTCGATGAAACCCGCCCTCGTGCTCTTCGATCTTGATGGTACGCTCGTCGACTCTCGTCCGGGCATCGTCCATTCCCTGCGCGAGACGCTCGCGCTGCATTCCGTGGCGCTCGAGGCAGATCATGACTTCACGTGGTGCATTGGTTCTTCGCTGTGGAAGATCTTCGAGCATTATCTCGGCACCGCCGATCAGCACGTACTCTCGGGAGCCGTTGCGCAGTACCGTCACATCTATCGTGATGGTCCAATGTTTGAGTATGATATCTACGAAGGGGTTGTCGACACGCTTGCGGCAATCAAGGCCGACGGTGCGCGCATCTGTATCGCGACAGCAAAGGCGCACGAGTATGCTCGTGAGATCATTGAAGTGTCGAAGCTGGAACCATACGTCGATCATGTCTACGGCTCTGAGCTCGACGGACGGAATGTCGACAAGCGTGACTTGCTGCGATATGTCCTTGCTCAAGAGCGGATTGCTGGTGAACTCTCGGTGATGATAGGTGATCGCCATCACGACATCGATGGTGCGCTGGCCAATGGTGTGCACGCGGTTGGTGTGCGTTATGGGTATGGATCTGCAGACGAAATCCAGCATGCTAATGTCTGTGTTGATACCGCCGCTGAGCTGCCCAATGCTATCGCGTCGATTGTACCTCAGTCACGCTGATACTATCATCGGTGAGTGATCGTCGCACCATTACTGATAGCATCACTGCGGCAGCCCTCGCCTGCGGGTTTGATGCTGTTGGGGTTGCACGTGCTGAACACTGTGATGAGGCATGGGGGCATTATCGTACCTGGATCGATCGTGGCTACCATGGAGCATTGTCGTACATGGAGCGGAATGTTGATGCACGCCGTGATGTATCGCACCTGCTTCCTGGTGCACGCAGTGTGATAGTTGTTGCGAAGAACTACTATACGCCGCATGTACATCCTGAGGGTGCGGTTGGCAAGATTGCGCGCTATGCCTGGGGCGACGACTATCATGTTGTCCTACCTCCGATGCTCGACAAGCTTTGTCAGATTGTGCAAGATCTTGTGCCGGGGTCGGAGACACGTCGCTACACCGATACCGGACCTGTCCTTGAGAAGGAGTGGGCTGTGCGCGCGGGAATCGGATGGATGGGAAAAAACGGGAATATTCTTCGACGGGACATTGGTAGTTGGTTCTTTCTTGGTGTGGTAATCACCACTGCAGACCTCGAACCCAACGAACCGATGGATGACTATTGCGGGAGTTGCACGGCCTGTTTGGATGCCTGCCCAACGAAGGCCATTGTCGAGCCGATGGTAGTCGATGCCACAAAATGCATCTCCTACTGGACCATCGAAATGAAGCCCGAGGTGGAGATCCCGCTCCCGATCGCATCCCAATTGGACGGCTGGGTGTTCGGCTGTGATGTTTGCCAAGACGTCTGCCCGTGGAATCGCTTCCAGACGCCGACCTCTGAAGAGAGATTTTCCCCACGTGACGGAGTCACAGTTCTCAATCCCTCGGACCTCGTAAATTTGCAGCCCGACGTGTTTGCCGAGCGATTCCGCCAAAGCCCGTTGAAGCGACCTAAGCTCGGCGGACTCCAGCGCAACGCTCGTACGCTCTTGTCGGCCGCCACGGTCGACGACGCAGATCGGGAGTAATGTTTTTGACGACTTGACTATCAGCACGACTACTATGCATCATACAGACATCGCCATCATCGGATCAGGTCCTGCAGGGTTTACTGCAGCCCTCTACGCAAGCCGTGCAAACCTTACGGTTGTGATCTTCGAGGGCACACAGCCCGGCGGACAGTTAACGATTACAACGGATGTAGAGAATTACCCAGGTTTTGAACACGGCATCATGGGTCCGGAGTTGATGGAGGTGTTTCGTAAGCAGGCACACCGCTTTGGCGCGCAGTCACGCTACGAGATGATTACATCGGTCGATGCATCTGCTCGCCCCTTTACACTGACCAATGAGCGCGGTGAGAAAACAACTGCAGACGCAGTGATCGTGGCGACTGGTGCAACGGCAAAGCTTCTCGGCGTTCCAGGAGAACAAGAATACATGGGCTTTGGTGTGAGCGCATGCGCCACGTGCGACGGATTCTTCTTCCGCGGACTCAATGTGTTTGTCGTTGGTGGTGGTGATACAGCCATGGAAGAGGCAAACTACCTCACACGCTTTGCAGAGTCGGTAACTGTGATCCATCGCCGCGATGATTTCCGTGCATCCAAGATTATGGTCGATCGCGCAAAGGCGAATCCGAAGATCTCCTTCATGCTCAATGCAACTGTTGATGAATACGTCGGCACATCGGCTAATGGTCCAAAGAAGCTTACGCATCTGATCGTGCGCAACACGGTTACCAACGAGATTGTTGAAGTGCCGGCGGACGGAGCGTTCGTTGCGATCGGGCATCAGCCGAATACCTCGCTTTTCAAGGGCATGCTGGCCATGGATGATGTGGGATACATCATCACGACTGGCAAGAGCTCCTACACGAATGTCGACGGGATCTTTGCATGTGGCGATGCGCAGGACAGCGTCTACCGCCAGGCAGTTACAGCAGCAGGGTCCGGTTGTATGGCCGCCATTGATGCTGAACGTTGGCTCGAAGCACAACACAGCGTATAAGCCTATTCGATGATTGCAGATTTGGCATTCAGCTTCTTGGCTGATGCAGCGCCCTTGCGTGCTTCATCGCGAGTACGATATCCCCATAACTTCACGCGGTACACAGGAGTGCGATTTGCAACAACTAGTTCGAAGTATGCTTTGAAGCTTCGTTGCTCCCATCGTCGTACTTCGTTGTATGCCATAGCTTCAGTTTCGACTTGATCAACCGTGATCGTATATGGGAATGCGTCTGGGGTGAGCAGGCGTACCTCGACACGATTGTTCATGAGGCGTTGTGTGCCATCAAGCTGGAAATAATAGAGCGGACGTCGGCTTCCGTCTGATCGAACATTGAGCTGCTCCTTGCGAACGCCGTAAGCGTTGAGGAAATCGCGCACGTAGCCGGCGCGTTCTCGCGCACGGACGTCGACATTCGACGTTACGTCGTCGCTGACGTGTCCAATCAATTCGACACGTAGAGTAGAATCCGACATCAGTTCTTCGGCCATTGATGCCAGCAAGGGGTAGAAGTTCTGCAGCCCCACCTCTGTTGTATCTGCAAAGGTTGCGACAATCGCCGGGGATGTTCGGTATGCCTGCTCGACAAGGTGCAGTGAAATCGAATCTGTCCGTAGCGGTGTTGCAACGGCAAGATCCTCAACGTTACATGCAAGCCAGGCAGTAGCGCCGCATGTTGCCGATGTAATGTCTGCCATGGGCAAATGAACCTCGAGATATCCAGATGCTCCATGCATCATTTCGCGAATGACCGAACCGGCCTGAGCGTAGTTCTCTGGTGCGAGCGTCGTCAAGCGCCCACCCGTAGCAGATGCGATATAGCGATACGGGAATGCGCGACTTTGCATTCCAAGGCGAAGGACATGCACAACGGCATCCAGTTCGCGTGCTCGGCGAACGATCTGTTCGGTTGTTGTTGCGAAGGATGCATTATCATCACTTGCCACGACCAGCACCACCGTGCGCGGTCCATCATGCTCGGCGGTCATGGCGAGTCCGGTTAGCGTTGCAGCAAACGATGCACACAATCCGTCGTGCTCCGGAACGGCCTCTGGAACGCACGCGTCTGCAACGTTCGACGGCGGTCCTAGCGGCGCTATGTCAAGAATGTCGTGATCGAAGATCACAACACCGACGCTATCGCGCTCTGGAAGAGTTGGCAGGATGTCACGCAGCGACCGGAGTACCTCACGCGAGGTGCCGGCCGACAGAAGACTGTTGTCGCAAAGAATAACGGTGGTACCGTGAGCACTCTGCCGAACGTCGCGCATCGTCGTGGCTCGAATGCGCGTAGGCGCTGCGTCTGCACACCGAATATCTGCCGATACGGCAAGGTCCATCGAAGCCGCCGGCAAGAGATTACCCAACGAGTCCATCACAACCAAGCGTACGCGCAGTGAGTCGCCGCTTCGCTGCGTACCAAGAATCCTGACCGTGGCCGGACGCCCTGCGGTGTCGAGTGTTGTGCCGCGCATGAAGGAGCTTGGAACCGATGAAGCGGGCAAGCCGGTTGGACCCGTCAGGACGTCTTGGCTGAGAAGGCGAGGCGAGGCTGTGGAAATGAGGACGACCACGACAAATGCCGCCGCCAACCAAGAACAACGACCATTACGGGGTAAGTGCAGCATCAGATGTACCTGTCGTGACAAAGCTTATGCGACCGTTGTCGTCACAATCTACCGTGACGATGTCGCCCACACGAACTTCCGCACCAAGGATCTTTAAAGCAAGCGGATCGGCCAGATAGCGCTGAATAACCCGTTTAAGCGGACGCGCACCCAGCTGTACGTCGTATCCACGGCGTCCCAGCCATTCGACGCAGTTCGGCGTCACGCTGAGATGGATGCCTAGGTCTTCCATGCGCTTTGCAACTGCTGCGATCTGGATTACAGCAATGCGTTGGACTTCCGAGGGGATCAGCGGCTTAAAGAGCATGATCTCGTCAATCCGGTTAAGGAACTCCGGACGAAGTCGTGAGCGAAGAAGCTCGGCAACTTCAACGCGGATATCGGCAATGATCGATTCACGATTCTCTTCGTTGATCAGCAACAACCTATCCTGCATTAGCTCTGAGCCAATGTTCGATGTCATGATGATGATCGTGTTCTTGAAGTCTACAACACGACCCTGGCTGTCGGTGAGCCGACCATCGTCGAGAACCTGCAGCAAGATATTGTAGACATCAGGGTGTGCTTTTTCGATTTCATCAAGCAGCAGCACAGAGTAAGGACGCCGACGTACGGCCTCTGTAAGCTGGCCACCTTCTTCATAACCCACATAGCCCGGAGGAGCACCGATCAGGCGCGACACAGCATGCTTCTCCATGTACTCGCTCATGTCGATGCGAATGAGTGCATTCTCGTCGTCGAAAAGGAATTCCGCAAGCGCGCGTGCCATCTCTGTTTTACCAACGCCCGTCGAGCCCAGAAAGATAAACGAGCCGATGGGACGCTTTGCATCCTGGAGGCCTGCACGTGATCGGCGGATGGCATTGGCAACGGCAGACACCGCATCGTCTTGTCCGATAAGACGGTCGTGTAAGCGATCTTCCATCGCGAGCAATTTCGATCGCTCTGTTTCGAGCATACGCTGTACGGGGATACCCGTCCACTTTGCGACCACCTCGGCGATATCCTCACCGTCGATTTCCTCTTTGAGCAGTGCAGATGTTGCTTGGAGCTCTACGAGTGCGGCATTAGCCTTTACGAGCTCCTTCTCGAGCTCCAATATCGTGCCATAG
>CAMCXP010000059.1 GCA_945883395.1 Melioribacter roseus P3M-2 | reverse complement strand
CACGTTCCAATGTAGTTGTCCTTGATAGAATTGATTACTCTTTCAACGCCCCAGCGGTGAGGCCCTCGATGATGCGCCGTTGGAACACAATAAAGAGTCCAAGAATGGGCAACGCTGCAATGCTCGCACCAGCCATCAGATGGCCCCAGTCAATCGATTGCTTACCGAGATAGAATGCAAGTCCGACTGGGAGTGTTCGGTGCGCTTCATCGTTTGTAAAGAGAAATGGAAAGAGAAATGCATTCCATTGCGAGAGAAACACATACATCGCCAGAACCGTCAGCACTGGCCGTGCCAAGGGCATCACGACGCGAAACATGATGTACCACTCCCCTGCTCCATCGATGCGCGCAGCATCCTCGATTTCCGACGGCATAGCTTCGATATATTGTTTGACGAGGAATACGCCGAATGGCGTAACCAGCCATGGCACAATGAGCGCCCAGTAGGTATTAATCCATCCAAACTCAGCGATGAGTCGATAGAGTGGAATCATGATCACCTGTTGCGGTACCACGAGAACGCCGATGATCGTGGCGACCATCGCACCCCGCCCTCGAAATGTTCCTCTCGCGAGCGCATACCCTGTCCATAAACAGAACACGACATTTGCTATCGTCACTGTACCCGCAACGAGAAGTGAATTCCAGAAGTACCGCAAGAAGTTGTCAGACTGCCATGCATCAGCATAGTTATCGATTGTCGTGGCACCACTGAGCAACTCTCCAAACGAGCCATACTGTTCTGGATTGGCACGAAACGATGTAAGGATCATCCACGCCATCGGGAAGACCATGCCGATCGCCACAACACCAAGAGTGATCAGAGATCCTAGACGCGCAATCCGTTTGAAGCGAGCGCTCATTTATACAGTCCCCACTCGAAGATGTAATCGCGTACGGCCTTCACTGTGAGATAGTTAATGCTCCTGCTGGATGCCACTCGCTGACGCACTTCCGTTGAGGAGATCTCGAGCAGAGGTGCGGTAATCCAGACGGGAGCTCTTCCGTCCACAGTAAGCATCTCAGAGATACGCTCTTCCATTTCCGGCGTGAGCAGAAAAGGACGGCGCACAATGCAAAGCTGTGCTTCTCGACAGATGGATTTCCACTCATGCCAGCGCACGAACTCAACAGCTTGATCACTTCCGATCAATACGGATATCGAAGCATCTGGATCAGCATGCTGAACAGATCGAATGGTATCGATCGAATACGACACTCCACCACGGCGAAGTTCAACATCATTCACAGTAAAACGAGGGTGCTGCTCGATTGCAAGGCGCACCATCGCAAGTCGATGTTCGGGTGCTGCGAGACTTTGATCATCGACCTTAAAGGGCGAGTGTGCAGCCGGAACAAACATGCATTGATCGAGGTCAAGCTGATCGCAGAAGCGATCGGCAATGATCAGATGCGCGATGTGGATGGGATTGAACGATCCACCGATGATTCCTATGCGCATGGGTGTGTCTTCGTACTCAAAGAAACAACAACAACGATGCTGCCATCACGGCCATTCCGGCAACTAATCCATAGATACTCAGGTGGTGCTCTCCATACTCGCGAGAGGCTGGAAGCAGCTCATCAAGCGAGATGAACACCATGACTCCTGCAACGACACCAAAAAGCACGCCCATCACAGTTGGCCCCATAAACGGCATTAACACGAGGTAACCGATAATGGCTCCAACTGGCTCAGCGAGACCAGAAAGGAATGACCACAGAAATGCCTTTTTCCGATTACCAGTGGCGAAGTACACTGGGACGCTGACAGCGATACCTTCCGGGATGTTGTGGATCGCAATGGCAATAGCAATAGCTAGGCCGAGGCGGGGATCTTCAATTGCACTGACGAAGGTCGCGAGGCCCTCTGGAAAGTTATGAATTCCAATAGCTAGCGCTGTGACCAGTCCGGTCCGTAGAAGTCGATTCCGCTTCTTATACTCCTCGCCACGGATCGGGTCCTCAAGAACCTCAACGCTCATGTTTTCGTGCGGGTTCTCGTACGATGGTACAAGGCGGTCGATAACACCGATGATCAGAATGCCTAAAAAGAACGACAGAACTGCATACAGACGGCCCTCTGTTGGACCGTAAACGGTCGACAAGGCGGCGGTGGCCTTGGCGAGGATCTCAACAAACGACACATAGATCATTACACCGGCAGAGAAGCCAAGTGCGACAGCCAAGAAGCGTGTGTTTGTTCGCTTTGTGAAGAACGCCATCGCCGAGCCAACGCCTGTTGCTAGTCCCGCAAAGAGCGTCAATGCAAAGGCGTATCCGACAACGTGGAGATCCATCTAGGAGAGCGTTTCCACCAATGTTGACGACGTAGCGCGACGTCCGTGTACAACATTAAGCGACACGAACGAACGCTGCTGACGACACCGCGCTTCAAACTCCGGACGGAACTTCTCAATGAATCCCTTAACCGGCCAAGCCGCTGCGTCGCCAAGTGCGCAAATCGTGTTGCCTTCGATGTTTGAAGCAACATTGTACAAAAGATCGATGTCCGAGAGTGTCGCATCGCCATGATCAAGACGGTGGAGAACCTTCTCCATCCAACCGCACCCTTCACGGCATGGCGTACATTGACCGCACGATTCATGATGGTAGAACCGTGCGATCCGAAGCGTTACCGCAACGATATCGGTGTCTTCATCCATCACCATGATTCCTGCAGTTCCGATGTGCGTACCAATCTTCTTCAGCGACTCCTCATCCATGCGGATGCCATCGATCTCATCACCGCGGAGTGGTGGCATCGACGAGCCCCCTGGAATCACGGCTTTCACGCGCTTGCCGTTTGGAACGCCGCCGCAGACCTGCTCGATAATATCAGTGAGGAGTGTCCCGGTTGGGAGTTCATACACACCAGGCTTGTTCACGTGCCCACTTACACCGAAAAGGATCGTGCCCGTATGACCTTCAGCTCCGATAGCGCTGTACGCCTGCGCGCCCATCGTGAGAATTGGTGGGACAGTGGCGATTGTTTCGACATTGTTGACAGTTGTCGGCATGCCCCACAAACCCTTATTCGCAGGAAAGGGTGGCTTGTAGCGTGGGTATGCACGATCACCTTCAAGCGAATTCATCAGTGATGTTTCTTCACCGCAGATATATGCGCCAGCACCCTTATGTACAACGATATCGATGGTGTAGTCACCGCCGAATGTCTCCTTCATGCGCGTGCCAACGAGCCCCTTTGCATATGCTTCGTCGACGGCATCCTGCATAAGATCCACCCATTTATGGTACTCACCACGGATGTAGATAAATGCTTTGTCAATGCCCATTGCATAACCCGCAATGAGAATGCCCTCGATGAGTTGGTGAGGGTTCTCTTCAAAGATCTGACGATCCTTAAATGATCCAGGTTCGGATTCATCACCATTGATTGCAAGGTACTTGGGCTTGTCGTTGCCCTTCGGCATGAACGACCACTTGAGCCCTGTTGGGAAACAAGCACCGCCGCGACCACGTAGACCGGATTTCTTGACTTCGTCGATCACCTGATCCGGCGTCATAGCGAGTGCCTTACGATAGGCACCATAGCCACCGTTGGCAAGATAGACGTCTGCCTTGTGAAGATCCTTGATCTGCGGAAGAACAATGTGCGGTACCGTGTACATGCAATTCCCTAAACGAAGAGTGGAATGTCGTTAACAAATATAGGTGTTTCAGGGGGCATGCAGATGTCCTACCTACACCTTCTCGATGACGATGCCAAGGCCTTGTCCTACACCAATGCAGAGCGCAGCTGCTCCGTAGCGAACATTGCGTCGCTGCATTTCGCGTGCGAGGTGTCCTACGATTCGCGCGCCGCTCATACCGAGCGGATGGCCGATAGCAATTGCACCACCATTCACGTTAACGATATCCTGACTGAGTCCGAGTTCACGAACACAGGCCAGCGCCTGCGCAGCAAATGCTTCGTTAATCTCAACAAGTCCAAGATCAGCAAGTGCGATGTCACTGCGCTTACAAGCTAGACGTATCGCGTCTACAGGACCGATCCCCATGATGCGAGGATCAACACCAACGGCTGCCGATGCATGCACACGCGCAATAACGCGACTGCGTAGACTCGGCGTGTGCTCTAGTGCGTCATCGCTGACGATCAACATCGCTGCGGCACCATCGTTGAGCGACGATGAGTTCCCGGCTGTAACCGTGCCACCAGTGCGGAAGGCGGGCTTGAGTTTCGCGAGTTGTTCCGACGATATATCGGCACGGGGCATCTCGTCGCGATCAACTATCACGGGATCGCCCTTGCGCTGCGGAATCTTCACCGGAACGATTTCCTCGGCAAACACGCCATCGACGTGTGCCCGCACCGCACGCAAATGCGACTGTGTGGCAAAGGCATCTTGATCGTCACGTGTGATCGACCAACGTTCTGCAATATTCTCGGCCGTTTCGCCCATGGACTCCAGCGGGAACATCTTCTCCATTGCCGGATTCGGATAGCGCCACCCAAGAGCGGTGTCGTATGCGGTGATGTTCCCAAATGTCGCAGATCCCGAGACATTCTTTGGCATGCTGTAGGGTGCACGTGTCATATTCTCGACGCCACCGGCAATAACCACGTGTGCTTCGTGTGAACGAATTGCGCGAGCTGCTTGGATAATCGCCTCCAACGACGAGGCGCAGAGTCGGTTAACCGTAACGCCAGGAACCGTGTGTGGCAATCCAGCTAGAAGCGACGCCATTCGCGCAATGTTGCGATTATCCTCGCCAGCTTGATTTGCACAGCCGAGAATCACATCATCGATGTGGGATGGATCAATACCCGAGCGCTCGATGAGCTTGCGCACCACATCAGCAGCAAGGTCATCAGGACGAACACCCTTGAGTGCTCCTCCATACTTACCGACTGGTGTACGCAGAGGGTCGACGATGTAGACAGATTTCATGTTCATAGTGTCGCCAGATTTCGTGTGATTTTTTCAAGTGCGTCCGTCCAATCATGAAGCTTCTGACGCTCGGCTTGAACGACGTCGGGTTTGGCGTTATCAACGAATGACGTATTCGACAGCTTCTTCTCAACTCCTGCAATAGCACCGCGAAGACGCTCAGATTCCTTCGTTAGACGCGCACGTTCCTTTTCAAGGTCAATCTTTCCTTCAACAATCAGATAGATCTCGATACCTCTCACCACCTCAGCTACCGATCCCTTTGGCTTTGATACGTCAGTGCCAACAACAACCTCGGCACACCGACCAAGTGATCGAATGATTTCAACCTGCTCATTGACAAAAGCAATCATTGAAGCAGGAACCGAGAGATGCACGTCGAGACGTTCACCGGGTGGAATGACCATTTCGGCACGTTGTCTGCGAATGCTCTCAACAACATTTTGCAAGAGAGCAAACTGCCCTTCGATAGCTGCATCAATCTTATCTGGAGTTTGTGAAGGAAGCGGTTGCACCGAAATCGAGTCGGCGACAGGACGATCATACAGACCGTGCCACAATTCTTCCGTGATGAATGGCATAACTGGATGAAGGAGCTGCAAGGTTCCCTCAATGATGCCAAAGGCATGATCCATCATCGCTGTTCTCTGTGCAGCTTCTGGGTTACGAGCGAATTGGACCTTGACAACTTCTACATACCAATCACAGAAATCACGCCAAATGAATTCGTGCAGCATCTTGGCATACTCCGTGATGCGATACGCAGCCAGTGCAGCCGATGCGTCGCGCAGAGTTGTAGCAAAGCGCGACGCAATCCATGCGTCTGCTGTTGTAAGCTGATACGGCGCGCCGCTAACAGACTCCTCACCAATCTCTGCTCGCTTCATCTGGAGGAAGCGGCATGCATTCCAAACCTTATTCGCAAAGTTTCGGCCCAACTCCATCGACGGGATGTCTTGCGTTTTCTCGTCGATATCGAGGCGAACATCAGACCCCAGAGGAGCTAGATAGATCATCGTGTATCGAACCGCATCAGAACCGTACATATCGATAATCTTCAGCGGGTCTGGCGAGTTACCGAGCGATTTTGAGAGCTTACGACCTTTGACGTCACGGATAATGGATGTGAAGTACACATCACGGAATGGCACATCACCACGGAACTTCAGTGTTGCCATTATCATACGCGCAACCCAGAAGAAAATGATGTCTGGTCCGGTCACCAACAATTGCGTTGGAAGGTAATACTTCAACAGTGATTCACTCTGTGAATCAGCAGTGTGAAGCAGCGGCCCCCTCCATTGCATCGTTGTCATTGGCCAGAGCCATGATGAAAACCATGTATCGAGAACATCCGGATCCTGACGAAGTGGAGACGTTTCATCGAGTCCAAGCTTCTCACGTGCCTGATGCTCGTTTTGTGCTGCCGTAAAGCGTCCGTCCTGCGCGTAATACACCGGGATGCGGTGTCCCCACCAGAGTTGACGCGAAATGCACCAATCGCGGATATTCGACATCCAGTGTTCGTACGTGCGCACCCAATGCTCAGGGTGGATCGTCACCCGACCATCTCGTACGGCTGCCAGTGCAGGCTCGGCAAGGGGCGCCATGCGAACAAACCACTGATCGCTCAGATAGGGCTCGACAACTTCCCCACCGCGCTCGCTGAAGCCAACATTGTGCGTATAGTCGTCTTTCGCTTCGAGGAGTTCGGCTTCTTCCAACGTCTGAACAACCCGCTTGCGAGCAATAAAACGATCGAGTCCAGCGTAGTCACCAGCAAGTTCTGTTAACGTAGCATCGGCAGCAATGCACGACGGCATTGCCAAACCATGACGTATACCAATTTCGAAGTCATTTGGATCGTGAGCTGGCGTAATCTTCACACACCCTGTACCGAACTCCGGATCAGCATAATCGTCGGCGATGATCGGAACACGCTGTCCGCCGAGAGGCACGATGACATGCTTGCCGATCATCGACGCATAGCGCTCATCGCGGGGATTGACCGCGACAGCAACGTCGGCAAAGATGGTCTCTGGTCGAACAGTTGCCACGAGCAGCGTGCCGCTTCCATCCTCAAGGTGGTACCGCAACGTATAGAGATGCTCCTTGACCTGCTTGAAGATTACTTCCTCGTCACTCAAGGCGCTTTGTGCTACCGGCGACCAATTGATGATCCGCTTGCCGCGATAGATCAAACCTTCGTCGAAGAGCTGGATAAAAACGTCGCGAACAGCCTCCGAGGCCGATGGATCCATTGTAAAAAGCGTACGATCCCAATCGCAGGACACACCTAGCGTACGCAGCTGATTGAGGATAAGGCCGCCGTATTTCTCCTTCCACTCCCACGTTTTCTCGACAAAGGCATCTCGGCCTATGTCGTGCCTGGAGACGCCCTGGCTCTTCAATTCCTGCTCAACCTTGGTTTGGGTAGCAATTCCAGCGTGGTCAAGACCCGGAAACCAACATGCCTCGCGTCCTTGCAGGCGAGCCCAGCGTATGTAGATGTCCTGCAACGTGTTATTGAGCACATGGCCAAAATGAAGAATCCCCGTTACGTTGGGAGGGGGCATCACGACAGAGTACGCTTCCTTTACCGATGGAGAAGATCTGTACAACCCCTGCTGCTGCCAAGTTTGATACCAACGCTGTTCAGAGTCGGACGGACTATACGATTTGTCGAGTGGTGTTGACATGGCGGCCTAGTGGCATAAAAATGCGGTTACAATCGCAACAAAGATAACGAGATGCACCACAGACCTGCTCCCGGAATGACCGGAAGACGCTATATTTGCTCGGGCTTTCTGAACAACAACGCGGTTATCGCAAGAGCTCGTGCGTATATTCCGCCTTTGCTCCTGCACTTCGACACAGCATTATAAAACGGAGGATCTATGAAGCATCGACATAGTGTCGCCCTGGCATTAGCTGCCATCGGCACTGCGCTCACGATGGCGTCGTGTTGCAACATCAGCGACGAGCAGTTGGCGAAGATTCGTCAGCTTCGCGCCGAGGAAAAGCAACTCACGGCAGATATTCAAAAGGCAGAGTCTGACCGTTCGAAGATCCAGACGGAGCTCAGCTCACGTCAGGGTGAAGTTCGTCAGTGTAATCAGCGCTTGTCGTTTGTTCAGGATAAAAAGTCAAAGTGGCCAAATGTATGGCCGAGCTGGGATCCAACAGTACCTGTTGAGGAACCAGTCGCATCTACTCCAAAGAAGAAGTAAGCAACGAAAGGACTATACCCATGAAACACCTTCTCATTATTGCCCTCTTCGTTGGTTCACTTGCCACAGCATTTGCTCAGGATCCGCCGCCGCCTGCAAGCAAGCCTGACGAAGAATTGAAGTGCAAAGAGGCTGATGCTCGCATTAAGCAGTTCAGCGACGCAAACGCAACACTACAGGCTAAGCTCGATGCTGTCAAGGGCGATATCGCAAAGGCAGAGAGCGACCTTGCGGCAGCAATTACGTCACTGAAGAAGTGCAACGACGACATCTATGCCCTCGTTGGTGCTTCGGAAGCAGATGTCAACGCGTTCCGCCAACGTCTCGGACAAATTGAGGGTCGCGTCCGCGAGTTACAGCGCCTCACACAAGAGCAGCTTGTGCAGCGCCAAGGCGATGTGCGCTCAGTTGATCGTGATCTTAACGCTCTGGCACAAGAACAAGTAGCAGTTTTACCTGAGTTCTTCGATCGTATCGTATCGCTGCATGGCGACATTCAGCGGTTGTACGTCAAGAATCCCGAAAAGAACTATACAGTCGGTACGTGGGCAGAAAACCGCGACTGTCTATGGAATATTGCTGGTCGCGCTGAGATCTACGCTGATCCGATGCTTTGGCCACGCATCTGGCAGGCAAATATCGAGCAGATCAAGAATCCAGATGTCATTCAGCCAGGCTGGACGCTCAAGGTCCCGGCGAACGCACCGTTGAACGATGATGAAAAGCGTGCTGAGCGCGTTTACTGGCGCAAGAAGCGTCAGGCAGCAGCTTCGGCAGCTGCGGAACAAGTACCTACAACTCCGACACCTGCCCCAACGGGTAAGAAGTCCGAAGCAGGTAACTAAGCACAGCACATGTTGATGACTACTAACGAGAAGGGCCCCTGTTCGGGCCCTTTTTTTTGATGTGTATCTTGCCTCTTTCCACTTCACCAACCCATCCAGCGCATGCATATCGTTGAGAAGAAGGTCAAGCTTTCCGATAACGACATTGTCGAGCTACTAGGAGCCAACGAGGCGAATCTGCAGCTCATTGAGAACAAGTTCGATACCGCTATCACAGTCCGAGGTGATACCGTTGTACTGCGAGGCGAACCGGTTGAAGTCAAAAAAATTGAGCAGATCTTTCAGGAGTTGATGCACACGTTGAAGCGAACCGGACGCTTACAACTTGCTGATGTGTCGATGATAGTTGATCTGGTTGCTGGTGGTCGTGCAGGAGCCGTCGTCCCAAGTTCATTGAGTCAGGAAGAACTCGACTCTGTGATTCTTTGGGGTAAGAAGGAAATGGTTAAAGCCCGCACCCCTCGCCAGCTCGAGTACTATAAGAAGGTACGCGCGAACGACCTAGTGTTCTGTAATGGACCGGCAGGGACTGGTAAGACGTTCTTGGCTGTGGCAATGGCCTTGGCAGCACTACGTGCCAACGAGGTGTCGCGCATCATCTTGTCACGTCCTGCAGTCGAAGCTGGCGAATCATTGGGATTCCTGCCGGGCGATATCTCCGAGAAGGTTGATCCATATCTCCGACCTTTACTCGATGCACTTGGCGAAATGGTAAGTCCGGACAAGCTCAAGAGCATGCTCGAAAAACGCATTGTCGAGATTGTGCCACTTGCCTATATGCGCGGTCGAACACTCAGCAACTCGTTCATCATTCTTGATGAAGCGCAGAATGCGACAAAAACGCAAATGAAGATGTTTCTCACCCGACTCGGACGGAATTCCAAGGCTATTGTCACGGGCGATAGCACGCAGGTTGATCTTCCCCGTCGTCACGAGTCTGGACTTTTGGATGTATCTCGGTTGTTTTCGGGTATCCAAGGAATAGACTTCTGCACATTTGAGAAACGTGATGTTGTACGTCACCGTCTTGTGGCTGAGATTGTGGCAGCGTATGAGCGTGAAGCGGAACAACGCCAAGACGCGCGAGAAGCGTCTCCTGCTGCATGAATGAACTTTTCCGCATAGGATTTCTCGCTATCACGGCCATCGACGTACTTGATGTGGTGCTGATAGCGGTGCTGTTTTACGTGGTGTATCGCTCACTTCGTGATACGCTAGCGATTCAGATCCTGATAGTGCTCGCGTTAGTGTTGCTCCTGAGTTTCGTCACTGATGCAGCTGGTATGAAGACCATGAATTGGGTACTTCGTCGTATTGGTGATGTCGGACTGATTGCATTCGTCGTGTTGTTTCAGCCTGAGCTCCGGCGCGTACTTCTTCTGTTGACGCAGACTCGGTTGTTTCGTGTCTTCGTGCGTTCGCGAAACTCAGAGGTGATCGACGATGTGCTCGAGACTGTGCAGGATCTTACAGCAAAACACATTGGTGCGCTTATTGTCTTTTCAAGAGCTGACCACATCAGCGTAACAGTTGACACAGGAATTACGCTCAATGCTCAGGTATCGTCGGAACTCTTGTCATCGATCTTCAATCCTCGCTCACCTCTTCATGATGGTGCCGTGATTGTCGATAACCAGACGGTAGTGGCAGCACGATGTGTTCTCCCGTTGAGCAGTACACAGCGAATTGGAACACGCAACCTGGGAACACGCCACCGGGCCGGCCTCGGTCTGTCGGAGCAAGCCGATGTCGTGGTGTTGATTGTCTCCGAAGAACGCGGAGCCATTAGCCTTGCCTACCAGGGCGAACTCATGCTTGATATTGATCCAAATGAGCTGCGCGTGCTCCTTCAGGATCGCCTAACCGAAATCTCCGCTGGATAGTACACTCCTCAATGAATCAACAACCGTCACCCGCACGTACCGCAACAGTTTACGAACGTCAGCGCCAGTTGCTTATCACAGCACTTCGCTCTCGTGGAATCCAGGACGATCTCGTGCTCGCTGCAATGAACAGCATTCCACGGGAGCTCTTTGTTCCACCAGCTATGATGGGGCGCGCATATGAGGATTCAGCCCTTCCGATTGACAATCGGCAGACGATCTCACAGCCATATACCGTTGCTCTGATGACACAAGAACTGCAGGTACGATCCGGTATGAAGGTTCTTGAAATCGGCACTGGGAGCGGATATCAGGCTGCCGTGCTGGCGCAACTAGGTGCAAACGTTGTGAGCATCGAGCGTCATCCTCTCCTTTCGAAAAAGGCACGCGCACTGCTTGACCAACTGGGCTATGCCGTCACATGTCGCGTCGGTGACGGCACGATTGGCTACCGCGATGGAGAACCCTACGATGGCATCATCGTAACAGCCGGAGCACCTGATGTACCGGAGCCTCTTGCTCGGCAACTTGCCATTGGTGGCGTTTTGGTAGTACCTGTCGGACCGAGAGATCAGCAAGTTCTCTACCGGGTGACGCGAACTGGTCAGGAAACATGGAAAGCCGAAGAACGCGGTCCATGCAAGTTTGTACCCCTCATTGGACGTTCAGGGTGGGATGAATCCGCTGGATAACACTATGCGCTCTATTGTGGTCGTGGCAGGTCCTACAGCAGCAGGTAAATCACAGCTTGCTCTTGCACTCGGTGAGCATCTCGACATTACGATCGTCTGCGCCGACGCACGGCAAGCTATCCGCGGAATGCAGGTTGGTACGGCAGCTCCCACGTTAGAGGAAATGCAACGTATCCCACACGTTGGCTTTGCCATCCGTGACCCCGAATTCGATTACTCCGCTGCTGAGTATGCTACGACAACTCACGGATTGATTGATCAGATTCCTAGCAATCGTCTCCCCGTCCTAGTGGGTGGATCTGGTCTCTATCTCCAGGCACTTCTCGATGGTTTTTCGACGGAGGCTGTTGCAACTCCGGCTGAAGTAAGGAACCATGTGCAACAGCTGTTCGATGAACTTGGACGACTCGAATTCTACAACGTGCTCATCGGCATCGATCCGTTGGCCGCTCGGCGCTACGCTGATATGAATCCGCGACGTGTGCAACGTGCTCTTGAATATTTCTACACCACCAATCAACGTCTCTCTGACACCTGGTCGCAACCACGACGACCAGCACCTTTTGCAGTTACCTGGATCGGAGTCGACCAAGCAGATGCGAATCTCAAGATCTTGATCGCAGATCGCTGTGCTCGAATGTGGCAGCAGGGTTTGGTTGAAGAGACACAAGAGTTACGTGATAAAGGGATCGACCCAACATCTCACATCATGCGTACGATTGGATATGCTGAAGCGCTTGATGTCATCATGGGTAGATCTACACCAGACGCTGCTCGCGAACGCTTGCTGCATGCAACATGGCACTATGCAAAGCGACAACGCACATGGTTCCGTCGAGACTTACGCTACACATGGTTA
>CAMCXP010000058.1 GCA_945883395.1 Melioribacter roseus P3M-2 | reverse complement strand
CGTATACGGAATCGCATCACGCAGTTCTCGTGCACGGCGTACCGACATCAGTGGGTGAGTATACACTCACGTACCTTGGTAAGGAACAAGTCGAAAAGCACTACGCCGACCGTGAGAAGTTCAAGTATTTCGTCAAAATCGAGCGCGGTAGCTCGGTGGAAACGGTTGCAGCGGTTCTCTATTGGTCGGATTTCAACAAGCGCCAGTCGGCCTTCCTCGAGCCCGGTATTCGCTGGGGATTGCACAATGACTTGTACGTGTCACCAAAGGCAACGGAGCGCGAGGATTTGTTCCAACGTACCACGATTATGCGTGGCACGTCGATCCGTGCACCATATGATTCGTCTGTTGTGATTGAGCTCGAGCGTTTCACGATGCCGATGGAAGAAGAGCAAACGGCAGACGGACGCATGCAGATGTCAGCAGTGTTGAATGTTCGTACAGCGGATGGCAGCGTGGTGCTCAAGGCACGAACGAAGATTGCCACCGGCGTATCTGGACCTGTCTTTGATCCTGAATGGGTCCAACTGCCGGGATCAACGATGTCTGTTGGCCTTGCTGAGATTACACGCAATAATGAAGATCCTACCAAATCGACGGGCGACCTTGTCTTCCGCGATATGTCGAAGCCGCTGCCACGTCCGCGCGAGGTGTTTACGGTTGACTTCTCTGTGAAGCCATGGATATCACTCGTGTGGTTCGGTGTGATTACGATGGTGCTAGGCTTTGCGTTCTCGATCGTCCGCTACACGCGGCAGATCCGCAAACAGAAGGCGCTCGTCGTCACGCAGGATGCGCCACTCACCGACACCCAAGCCTAGGTCAACAAGCGTAAGCTTGCCGATGGCGATACGAATCAAGCGCAGCGTAGGGAAGCCCACGGCTGCCGTCATGCGTCGAACTTGACGGTTCTTTCCTTCATGGAGTCCGAGCTGAAGCCACGACGTTGGAATTGCTGCACGATGTCGAATCGGCGGAACGCGTTCTGCGAGCCAGGACGGTTCGTCAGCCGTCAGAGCTGCGCATGGCTGTGTGCGATACCCGCGAATAACGACTCCGTCACGCAACTGTGACAGGGCAGACTCGGTGACTGCTCCCTCGACTTGTATCAGGTATGTGCGCTCGTGGCCGTGATCGGGATCGAGAAACACGGCAGGCAGATGCCGTTCATTTGTAAGAAGCAACAGCCCTTCGCTGTCGGCATCGAGTCGACCAATCGGATAGACTTCCGGTGGGAGGTCAAATGCTGCAAGTGGTTGATACGAGCTGCCGGGTTCCGGTGTGAACTGAGACAATACCCCGTATGGCTTGTAGAATGCGATGATCATCGCTCGAAATATACGCCAGGGGGCTGACCTTCGAGTGAGGACCCAATGTAGCGTCCACGAATGTCGTAGTAGCGACGCTGACGCGGAACCTGTGGGCGTGTAGGATCGAACAAGCGCGGCGTCGTTCCATCAAGACAGATACCATCTGTTCGGAGAACGCCATCACGCTCGTCGGAACGTACGAACAGCGAGTCGCCATTGCCGGCATACCAAGCACTCTTATCGATATCGATGACTGAGGCTGTGTCGCTACCAAGCACGTGTGCACCAGGCACACGAACGATGGTATCGCCGACGACAAGTGAGTCGAACGTATACTCCCATTGCACGTGGCTGCGCAATGAATCACGACGTATACCTTGCGCATCAACGGGCACAAACATCGTTGCGTCGAAACTGAGCGTTCCGCGAACCGTACGTGCACCACTGAGCCGGACCTCCTGCTCGCTGCTGATACTGTCGACCACGCAGAAGAGCGTATCAGCAGATCCGGGACGGCCTCGACGATCTACCGCCCGCAGGACGACCACCGGTGTGTACAAGCGTTCGAAGGCCATGCCTCCGGTATATCCATACGACTCGGCAGGACCATAGCCATAGACGATGATGCCGAATGTTGTGTCGCATGTAACCGTATGTCGACCCTTTTCGACGTTAACGTGCACATACCCAAGTGTCGTGCCGGGAATCGGCACAGGTGCTGGACCCAACACACCATCAAACCTCAATGAGTCTGCATGCGTTAACGGCACGATGCATGTGATTTGATGCTGTGTGTAGAACGCAACGCCCGACTGACGTGGTTCAATGCTTGTTATGCGATAGGAGGATAGAAACTGCTCAACAGGTGGTACGACGATCAGCGATGGATCTCCGGATCGTCCGGCTCCATTCTGTCGATTCGCAGAACGATCGATGATCGTCACGAGGATTGGATTGGTTGCCGTGATGTCGAGCGGATCGTTCACGAGTGGGACGTCGAGATAGGCACCCGCACCAAGCACAGCCACCGGATTACCATTGATGGTCAGGCCTGTTGATGTACTCGACGCAAGTATCCGAACGATTGATACGTCGCTTGCAGAGACCCGTCGGATATCTGCCGGAGGCACAAGTGGAGGAACCACCACGCGCTTGCCCCACACATCGGTGCTTGGAAGCTGCTCCACCAAGCAGTCGCGCGATGCTTGCTCCGTGAGGATGGGTACCTGTGCGCGGAAATGTGCGCCGAGGACAGCAATAGGCTTCGTTGCTCGGACTCGGCTGCCTGTGAGATCGTCGTTCTGACGCTGAGCAGATACGTAGGCCTGCACGAGATAGGTGTCGCCGCGTTGTAAGACAACACTGCGGAAATCACCTTCAGCCGACGCAGAGCGATTTACAGGTAGCTGCACGGTAACAACGGTGCTGTCTTCCGTGGCAATCACAAGAAACTGACTTGGAAACGCTGATGTAAATGTGCGGCTAAAAAAGGTAGTGTCGGCCTCAGCTGATGACGCATATGTTGAAACCACATAGTCAGTGCCAAGCGCATCCGTTGGCAAGACAAGCCAGGCATCGCTCGTGTTATCGTCCCGAATCACCGCATAGACGGTGACTTCCATCGATGTGGTCACATGGATCGATGACGGAATCGGCTCCTCGCAATCAACACACCGTCCACCCGGGGTTGTGACGCCACGCAATTCGTAGTCGCTCGTTGCAAAGCGCAATTCCCACACAGCAGCGCCAGGTATGTTGATCGTTGAATTGAAGGCAGTGCCATCACGCTTTTGCGATTCAAAACGCAGCGTCGTTGGCTCGTTGCACACAACGAACACCGAGAGAATCGATGGATCACGATTGCCGATCGACGAATGGTCGTTTGGAGGTACGGCAATCCAGAAGTCACTACCGTACGTGTCCCGCACTTGCTGCGCAATGGCCGTTGAGAAACTGCTCAACAGTAAGCAAATGACAATGACTAGGATTCGTGCCATGCTGCTATCGTCGAAGCACACAACGCGCGCATCTGTTCGGCGCTGCGATCCCATGTAAACTGACTTGCCCATGAGATAGCACCTTCAGACAAGTGTTGGCGAAGTGCTTGATCTTCAAGTATGCGAATGATAGTCGAGGCAAGAACACGGATGTCGCCATATGGATATAGCAGGCCAGATACACCCGCTCGTACGGAATCGCGCAACCCCGGTGCGTCGGCACTCACCACAGGCACGCCACATGCATTGGCTTCAAGGTTGGTGATGCCCCAGCCTTCCTTCATCGACGTGTTGACCATCACATGCGACCGCTGGAGTCGACGGATCTTCTCGTCGTTCGACACAAACCCGACAAACTCAACCGATGCTTCGATGCCTAAGGCCGCAACCCGCGACGCAAGAAACGGTTGATCATCGCCCTTGCCAATGATCTCAAGGCGCGCGCTAGGGAGTTGTTCAAGAATCAACGGCATCGCTTCGATGATATGATCAACGGACTTGTACCGCTTCAATCTACCAAACGAGGTGATAGTTGGAACCGTCGCCTTTGTCCCGACGGACATAGGAAAGCTGGAGGTATCGATTCCATTGTAAATCACATGAAGGTTGTCAGCGGGGAGGCCAACATCGATACATTCCTGACGTGTGCTCTCCGAGACAACGGCGATGGGTGTACGACGATACACACGAGGAATACGACGCTCGAATGCCTGCACGTAGGCTCCCACGACTCTCCCAGCCTCGAGCACGATGCTTTCACCGAAGAGGTGGTGAATGATCCCAACGATCGGTCGATGCACGAACAGCGGCGTCATGATTGGCAACTTGTTGATATCGTCAACGACAACATCGAATCCAAGGTGACGTCCGTGACGCCACCACCACAGAGGTACCGCATAGTTATAGGTCGATCGCGATCCGATGCGATGCACGTCGATGCCGTCAAGTGTTTCGCGAGAGGAAGCCCCCTCAAATCCACAACTTACCAACGTCACGTGATCACCAGCCGCAACCATGCGCGAAAAGATCTCATGAAGGTGCGTCTCTGCTCCACCAGAAAGGGGATGGAGCCGATCTTGCCAATTGAAGACCAGAATCCGCATTACTTGCGCGGCGCCTCGACGATGATTTCAACCGTACGATTGTAGAAACGTCCTTCAGGCATGCGATTGTCGTAGAGCGGCAAGCGCTCACCATTGCCCGCAACAACGGCATTCGGAACACGAAGTTCCTGTGCTACCGCGGCAGCACGCTGTTGACTCAGGCGCTGGTTGTACTCTTCGCTGCCGACCATGTCGGTGTATCCTACGATGCGTACGTGCGAGCCAGGTGTGATGCGACCACGCACGTTCTCGATGAGTGATCGATGTTCTGGCGTAAGGTCTGATTTATCGAAGCCGAACAGAATCAGCGAGTATCGATCGATGGTCTTGTCTTGCGCTCCACTGCGATTCTTCTGATCAATCGTGATCTCGTTGATAGGCAGAACCTTCATCTCCGATGGCACGACACGTCCGTTCGTATCCCGGGCAACGAGCATATACTCAAGTGTCCGAGCCCCGACAGGGATGTATACTTCTTGCTCGGCCACGCGCCAATCAACAGTTGCCGGTATTGCGGAATCGCCGTGGAAGGTCTTGATCAACCGCTCGTCCTCAGAGATGAAGACCGTCCATGATGCAAGAGGAACCTGTGGTTCAATTGATGGAGTGAAGCGAAATCCCGTTGGTGAGAACACGCGCATCGTGTCACTCGAAACAACAGAAGCAAGAATCGATGCGTCCGATGACGAGAGTTCGACGCGGCGATTTTCGGCGCGTCCATCAGGTTCGGTGGTAGACGATGGTGATGCCATCGCATCTCGCTGCGCGATCGTCATGCGTGATGGATCGATGCCCCATGTCGAGACAAGGTATGAACGCACATTCTCTGCGCGAGCTTGGCCTTGTGAGCGTTGGGTTGCCTCCGACATTAGCTCTTCTGCGCCGGCGAATCCAGTCAGCGTCAGCGTTGCAGCAGGCTTGTCTTGCATGCGCTTGCCAACGATGTTCAGCAACTGGTGGTACGTTACCATCGCATCGAGATTATAGAAGTTGTCGAGCGAATAGCGATCTACCTGTTCAGCGTTCAGAGGACTATAGCGCTCTGGGATTGACACCGACTTGGCTTCAAAAAATACATACGGGAGAAGGGGGCGAATTCGCGTCGACGCAAACTGCTCGATACGAATGGCCTGTTCGCCAGTACGCGTTCCATCTTCCGCAATGCCTGCTGCCGCAGTTGAAGGGATAAATGAAACCTTCATCTGACCACGGATTGGCAACGGCGTGCGGCGCGCAACATCGAACAACTGGAACTCATCGAGAGAGTCAACACTTGATGGTGGAATCAAGGACACGGCAATACCTGCGCGCAGGTGGCCGATCGTCCAAGAGAGATTATCAACCACGTTGAATGGTGAGAACGTGTAATACACTTCTGGACTGATGAACATCGTGCGATCTGCGTTCAACGGCAGATCGTACGACGCACCGATGGTGATGCCGAGTGCTAGCGCACTAACAAATGGTAGATCGCCACTTGTTTCATTGCGCGTACGACGTCCCATTTCAAACGTGGCATTGCTCGGTTGGAGTAGCGTTTCCTTCTGCTCAAATGTCGAGGCAATGCGGTATCCTGCCATAACACCTGCACGTAGTGAAAACTCGGGTGTTACCCGATAGCCTATAAGTGGCTCTGTGCTGATCTGTGTGAATGATGTTGTGATCTGGTGCTCAATCTCGGCTGTTGTCTGTGCACCTGTCGAGGTAATGATCGGAAGTATCTGGTTTGCTGTCATCGTTCCAGAGAAACCACCGTAGTGCACACGAACGTCCAAAAAGAGATTCGTTTCAATGGGTGACAGGTAGGTGAGACCACCAAAGAAACCTGAGCCAGATCCTCCCGTAAACTCAGGGCAGCAATTTGGCACACCAGGAATAGCAGAAAATGATGCTGCGTGCATGTCGAGGGTGTAGTTCCCAAAGAGACCGACACGTTGTTGATCGCGAAGCAATGACTGCGACTGCACCATGATTGGTGCAATGCATGCAAGCGTGAGAAGGGTGAGAAGTTGCTTCATTATCGTACTACCTCCATGCGTTCAACGATGCGTTGCGATGGTGTTGTGAGCACCACGTAGTACGTTCCGTTTGGAATAATACTTACGTCGAGAGGGACAAACCACGTGCCGGGCGGGAGCTTGCGATCGACCAATGTGGTGATGGTTCGACCCGCAAGGTCGAGAACATCAACGCGAGTATGGCCTGGCTCAATTGTTGACACGTATACTGTGGTGGCTGATCGCACAGGCATTGGTGCAATCTGAATCCCCGTTGCCAGATCTGCATTGCGGAACAACCGTGGTCCGCCCTGATAGCAGATGTCGGTAAGGGATACACGGCCAGCAACCGTTATGATATCCAGTGTGTCAGTGAGAATCAACGAATCGATGTCAATGATGCCCACCGTATCGTTACCCCAACTTGTCGTGAACTGCAGCGTTGTCGCCAGTGAGTCCGTTTGTGGGATAGGGATCGTGACAGGAATGAGGCGCGTGCCATCGGCTTCAAACGTACCAGATGGCGTTGTGCCTGTTGGTGTGAGGATTGTGCCATTGGTTCGCAGGATTGCGTTGATAGACGTAACGGTGGTGCGATCGAAGTTGACCTTGTTCGAGACATACACCGGTATGCCAACTTGCTGTCCGATCCGAGTCTGCACTGATCCAACACGCATCGTAGCACCGATGTAGCTCTTGATGCTTGCGCGCAGAAGAAGCTGCTCCGATGTGCCACACACCGAGTCGGTGAAGGTATATGACTCTTGGTACGTTGTGCCGGCTGTGCCACCGAGGAATCGCACCGTGAGGTTCGACCGCTCACCCGGTTGCGTTACTTCTGGTGTGATAGACTCAATGCGGAATCGGCCAATCGTTACCGACTGACGTGGCCAGCGGAGAGCGATAGTTCCGGTATTGAGGAGCAGGATGCGTTCGATGACTTCCTGATCTTGGCGAATATTCGCAAAGTCAACCACTGTCCGTGAAAGCTCAAATCCAACGCTATCGCGGCGCGCACTGACCTGCGAAACACTGCGTCCGTTTGGCGCATTGATTGCGCTCGAGGACACCACAATTCGTGCATCCTTGACACCGTTCTTCTGTGGGGTAAAAGCAACACCCAACTCAATCGTCTCTCCGGGCTCAACGCGAATCGGAAGTGCAGAAGGGGGAGTCACGGCAAACTCGGAAGCATCGTTGCCTTCAACGCCAATGCTGAAAATCTGCATCGAAGCTTGGCCGTAGTTGTTCAGCTTGATTATCTGTGATGGAACCGCGGTGTTACATGGGTTTGTCGAGAAGAGTACGGTCGGTGACACCGAGATACGTCCATCTCCACTACCCTCGCCGTACAGTCGCACACGCAGTGGCTGACCGGACGTTGTTTGACACTCAAGTTCACACGCGTAGCGACCAAACTCAGTTGGTTCGAAGCGCACAGTGATCGTCCGTGATTGTCCAGGCTGTAGCGTAAAGGAGCCACCGCCGTTGATGATGCGGAACTGATTCGATTGTGGACCGACGAGCGTCGTTGTGTTGACCGAAACGTTACCACTGACGCTTGATGGCACGCGAATAACAATGTTGGTGTCGACAATAGCTTGGTTTGCAATACGACGTCCGAAATCGATCACCGTTGGACCTTCGAGAACAGGTGCGCTGCCCGTGCCGGTGAGACGCACACGAACCACTCCCGTACCCGTGCTGACATCGAGGTCGGCCGAGCGAGGTCCGATCTGCGTCGGAACAAACGATACATCAAGCAGCAGCGGCTGTCCCGAAGAGATCGAGTCGGGGAGTTCTGCTATCGAGAGGTCAAAGTCCCGAGTATCGCCGCCAACAACCGATGCACCGAGAATCACCACCGGGCTTGCGCCCTGCACGGTGATGGCTGTTGCTGTTTTATCTGCCCCACTGCCAAGAGCAACAGATCCCATATCAATTGTCGAAGCCGACGCTGCACCACCGAGGATCCGGAAGTCGGCATTTGACACATCGACAACCGTTCCGATGCCTTCGATTTGCCATACTCGTGCTGTTTGATCAGTTGATGCTGTCACAAGGCGGCGTCCATCACTACTGAAGCTAGCTCCGTAGAGGATTCCCTGATGGCCAGCTAGCGACGATTGCAACGCAAGTGTTGTAGGATTGTAAATCTTTGCTGTTCCGTCTCCGCCGGCAGATACAAGCGATGAACCATTCGTCGAGAACTGCAGCGCAAGAATTGATCCGATGACCGATTCAGCCGAGGCAATGAACGATCCATCGTCGGCGGAGAAGCTCGATAGGATAAAGTCTGTGCCTCCACTTGCTACGCGCTGTCCGTCGGGCGAGATAGCGACGGCATAGATCTTGCCGCTCCGTCCGAGGGATGCACACGTTGCCGTGAGTTCGAGGTTCGCGGCGTTGCGAACAGTTGTTTGCGTTCCTTCTGCAACGGCGAGCTTGGTGCCGTCGGCCGAAAGGCTCAGTGCATAGACTGGTCCCGCATCGACAACCTTTGCATACTCCGAGGTCCATGATGCGGTCGAGTACATCTGCAGTGTGCGAGCCGTTCCGATATAGAGATGCTTGCCGTCAGGAGAAAAGGCAAGGCTATATCCTTGGCTTTCCAGAGGGATCGTCGCAACACGATCACCCGTCATGTAGTCCCACACACGCACAGAACCATCGAACGATGCCGATGCCACGTAGGTTGTGCCCGGCATGATGGCCAGACCCCACACCCAGTTCGGGTGCACTCCCACGATGCGTTCTTGTGCGCCTGTACTAGAGTTCCACATGCGGACCGTTCCGTCATGTCCGCCTGTGATCACATGCGCATTGTCGACCGTAAAGACTGAAGCATAGACAGGACGCACATGACCACGAAGAATCGTGATGTTGTTCTCATTGATCATTGTCCGCGACACACGGATACGTGCCTTGGTTGTGGTCTCGGGTCCGGCCTGCCATGCATGCTCAAGGCCCGTGGCTGCTTCGGCAATCGGACGCCAGGAATTGCCTGCGTTCGTGCTCAATTCAATACGCACTGGATCTTGGGGTAGAACATTGCTCCATGTGACAGACATGTTACGACCGGCAAGAACCGATTCGCCACCGTTCGGTGTGAGCAGCGTGAGCACGTCGCCACGCAAGGGAGATCCGCCGCGCAACGAGATGACGGTAGGTTCGCACGAGGTCGATTGAAGTGTCCACGTGCCATAAGCTCCGTCGGTCGACGCAGCGGTGTATTCAACAATGAAGTAGAAGATCGATCCAGCGGGGATCGTCAGTGGAAGTGTTGGTCCACTCACAACATTGAATGCAGGCGATGAAAACGTCCAGCCCAACACAACGATGTCGTGCGTCTGTGCTGACAGCGTGACAACACGCGTAACCTTGCTTCCTCCAGAGGGTTGACCAAAGTCCACGCCAAGCGTCGATGTGTACAAACGGGGGATGCTCACATCAGGCGCTGAATACTCGAGTGTTCGTGTCGTTGCACCAAGCGTGAACGTAACATTGCGCACGCCACCACAGCGTTCGGTTGATGCCCACGAGACAGTACAACCGGGGAGTCCCTTTGCATCTGCTACAAATGCGCGCGACCATGCAATAGCATCTGCGTTGGTTGTTACGTTCTCGGCCCATGCGCCACCCGTTGAGTCAGCAAGGCGTCGGAGATCCTCAGTGAGCGCGGAACGCATACCAATGACGTAGACTCGAATACCAAACGTGCGAGCAGTGCCGAGTGCGGAGATGACATCGAATGAAGGTGCACCATCGGTAAGCAATATCATGGCGCGAGCATTACGAGCGTTCTGCAGGTGAATCAGTCCGCCCATTGGTTGTGCGAGCAGACCTGTTGTGAGCTGTATGCCTGCCGAAGTACGGACATTATCGACGACAGTACCATAGGTGGTTTTGTCGGTAGATAGTCCGTAGCGCAGATTCGCTTGGGCGTCGATTGTCAACAGCCCTATCTCGTCGCCGGTCGACGCAAGCAATGCGCTCATACTGCGAGCGGCATTCTTCATCAGGTCCATGGCCGACGGACTGCCGGCGGCGGTTGATGCCGAGGCATCGATGCCGACGAGTAAGCTCACATTCTGGCCCTGGGATGCCGGCGTGCATACAATTGTAGACGTCACAGAGGTGCCGTTTTCCGCCATCTGAAGAGCGCCATCGGCAAGTGCTTGCGGCTGCCCCGTCGCATCCAGATAGATCACGCGGGCAGAGAGTGCGGGGGCGTTTTGCGCACGAATGCGCAGTGGAACAAACGTCTGGGCGAGCGAGGCCATTGTGCCGGCGAGCAGAATGCCTATGGCGGCGAGCAGGGTAACCGTGCGTCGACTACGCATAAATTCCTCCGATTCATCAACATGATCGACCTCGAACGGCGAGATCGACCACAATGATACCACAAACAGCGGTAACGCTGGGCCCTACTTGACGGTGTTGATAAGCTCCACGATCACGGTCCGATTGTAGGCCCGCCCCTCCGGCAGGGTATTGTCAAATCGGGCTTCGATCTCGCCGCTGCCTGTTATACGTGCGGCAGGTACTTGCAGCTGGCGAGCTACCTCGCGCGCGCGCCGCAATGAGAGATCGGCATTATACTCACTCGAACCAAGGACGTCGGTTGCACCAATGATGCGCACCTGCGTTGTAGGGGTGATGCGGGATCGAATGAGCGACAGTAGTTTGGCATTTGCACCCGAAACAGTTACGTCGTTGAAATCGAACAGGATCAACTGATATCGTTCTATCTGCGTGTCGCCGAGATTTTCAATGCGCTTCTTTGACACCGATGAGACTTCGACCAGGAGCATGGCGCGCGCTTCACCGGTTTGTCCGATGCTGTCTTGCACCGCGATTGTCGCGATGATTGGCGCATCCGTCATCGCAGCCACATCATCCTGACTGAGTCCGACATCAAGCGTGCGATCTGATGGCCGACGGTGATCTGCCGTTGCGAGAAGGCGATTGCCGTGACGCAGCTCGACAGCCGCAGACGTGATAGGCAGCGCAGACGTGATCGTCGAAGACACACGGAAGTTCATTGGGGTTACGTCGACATCGATCGTTCCAAGCGAGAGTGGCGCTAGGATCGACGGCGTCGACGTGGTGATCTCGACGCGACGGTTCTCAGCGATGGCCATCGGAAGATCGGCTGTGTCGGACACACTTGTCATGCGCTGTGGCGTGGCACGCGTCTGAACATCTATCTGCTCGCGCGAGACACCAAGTGATGCCAGGACGTCGCGGATAGCTTCAGCTCTTGAGCGAGCGAGCGCTATTCCCTGATCGTCCGCGGTACCGGCTGTTGTTCCCGTGCACAGAATGCGCGCTGATGGAACGCGGACAAGACGCTTGGCAATAACAAAGAGCTCTGCGTGGAGTGCCTCCCGTGGCTGTAAACGCAGCGTATCCTGTTGGGCACGAAGAATGCCTTCACGATATCGCTCGGGAAGTGTCGATGCTCCAGCATCAAAGTAGATGTGCCCCAGCATCGGGTGGAGCGTTGTAACCTGTGTTTGTTCAACACGAACGGTTAGTACAGGGATCAGGGTGCCGTCGACATCAATGCCCTCGATCGTGATAGACGGTTGGGGCGGCGTGTAGGCGATCACCGGAGGCGGTGATGGAGGTGCTTGAATGCGCGGGGGAGTCGGAATCGTATCAACGGTCTGATCGATTGACCATCCTAGCGCGATGCCAAGGCGAACCTGCGCTACGCTCCACGAAACGCCCGACGCAACGCCAGTGAGCGGCACGTGAACGGTGAGTTCGGGCGCGAGGAAGCTTTTACGACCTCGACCAACCGGAAGAACGTAGCGCATGCCTGCGACGGCGGTCAGCCGCAATGTCGATGCATTGGGAATATCTGCTTGCGTGTCAACCCATACACGATCATCACCGAGGTACGATCCATAGTCGGCCGGCTCGGTGAGCGTCTCTGTTTGATGAAATGAGCGCGTAAGTACCAATCCAGCCCGAGCACCAAGAAGGAGGTCAATCGATCCACCAAGGCGATATGCCAGAAGTGGTTCGATACCGATACTGAGCAGCGTCGCGTCAAGGTCGTGCTGAAACAGAGCGTCGACGACACGCGCTGTATCCCGCAGATCCGCAACGAAGGAGCGTTCTTGATCAGAAAGACGTCCGGCCTCCGACGACAGACTACCACGGCCAAGCAGCGATAGTGATGACGACAATTGCCAGCCATACCAGCCCCCTGCATACCAACCGATTCCACTGCCGCTGGTAAACTCCGGACAGCATGATCGAAAGGTGCCAAGACGTGCAAACGATGCTGAATGGATGTTG
>CAMCXP010000057.1 GCA_945883395.1 Melioribacter roseus P3M-2 | reverse complement strand
TGACGAAGCAAGTGAGGCGCGCTGGTGTATTGCTGTAGCCCCCCCCCCCTCACTCCCACACCGTCATCGGTACGCCGATCTTGTTCGCACGCTGGATAGCGTCCTGTGTGCCGCTCGGACGTCCGTCGCGGCCGGGTGCGACGTGTGCTACGACGATGTCGGTGGCAAGTGATGCGATGATGCCATTGCGCGCCATTGCAAGACCCGGTGCAAAGGTGGTCATTGGTGGGTAGGGCGATATGTGAAGCTCGCGTGGCTGCGGCTTGAGATCGCTCACCAGCGAGGCAGATGGAACACACACAGTCCATCCACCTGCTTGATGAGCGGCGCGTAGCGCAGTAGTGTCAACCCCGGCAGCACCACCACTGACGATGACGCCTCCTGACTGGACGTGGTCGCGTGCACGCTCTGCAGCACGGTCAAGGCTTTGCTGACTTGCACTACGAGAGCCGATGATCGCTTGCCAATGCGCATCCGTGGGCGGAGCTTCGCCGCAGCCGATGAAGATCTTCGGCAGTCGGTTGAGATGCGCACGCTCCCAGTAGTGGTCGGGCAATACCGCATCGTACGGACAGATAATGCGCTGACCCGACAAGAGGAGGTTGTGAAAGGTCCGCAACGCGCCGTTGTCGATTGCATCTGCCACCGATCGCAGATGCAGCGGTGAAAGTCCGATGCGCGTGGGAATGATGCCTTGGATGAACAATTCACCAAGCTCGTCCTCGCTAAGGTCGGTTGTGTGCACGTTGCGAATGATGCGCTCTACTGCCACGGGTCCGATCCCGTTCGAAAGGAGAAGCACGAGGTACAAAAACTGACGTCCTGTTGATGATGTTGTGATCATTGTTGTGTGAGAGTGTAAGTGGCACAAAGCACGTTGACTGACGCAACGCCGCCGTGTCGTTTGAGTACGTCTGCTGACGTGTCGAGTGTAGCACCCGAATCGATGATATCGTCAAGTACAAGCACACGCTTTCCTGCATACCGCTGATCTGTGACAGACATCACATGCTCGAGGATCGCACGCTTGTCGCTGTAGCCCTTGATCTGCTTGATCGGCTGATGACCAACATGCTTTACGAGTAAGCCTGTGTCGCATGGGATGCCAACCATTGATGAGACAGCGCGTGCAAGTTCAATGACCGGCTGATACAAGCGATCGACTGTTGGTGGCACAGGGATGATCGCTGCAAAGCACTCCGGTCCAGCCCCGATCTGCACGAGTCAACGTTTGACGAAGTACGCCATCGTCTCTGCTAGCTCATGCAGTGCCTTGAGCGATTGCTGGTACTTCATGGCATAGACAAGACTCCCGACTTCTGACCTGGAGTAGGCGCTTGTGCCATTCACGACGTTGGTATGATTGCTCAATGCCCAACCGGAATTGAACCGCCCCTCGGACCGATGGATGCAGTTGTAGTTGTTCTCAAGGCGCTTGAAGTTGCATGCTGTTGTCATGACCGTCTCTCGCGAGGATGTTGATGATGTGTGTCGGTAACACATGCAACATCCCAGTTGCGAGAGGGGGTGTGACGGCCGTAACGATGCGGCTACTGATTGGAAATGATGTGGAAATTCAACCAGTAGTCGTACTGTTCATTCCTGCTCTTCAGTCGCCTCGGGAAGCTCGTAGTTCGGTGGCGGACCGAAGCGATTCGGCGTGTTCAAACCACTGTCGAATAACATGAAGAGTCCGTAGAACGGAATCACCTGAAACCATCCTGGTTTGTTGAGATCGTGACATCGCTTACTGCCCTGGGCGAGGATTGCCCAAATGCCAAAGATGTAGGCGGGGATTGCGAGAATTGGTTGGTCTCCGATGCCTGGCAGAACGAGCACGTTGAGGACGATGACGAGTGGTATTGCAGAGAGTGCATACTCCCCACGCTTGATCCGCCCCTTGAACGATAAGATGTGTGGTAACATGGTTGGCTCCCGTGTTATGGATGAATGATGAGTGGATACTGTTGTACGCGCTTGCCATCGATGCGGATGCGGAGCGTGTAGTGTCCGGATGCGATGGTGGTTGGTACGTCGAGTACGAGTGCGCCGTGCGCGTCGAGCGTTGTTGTGTAGATGCTGCTGCCGCGGAGATCCACGAGGTCGACGTTGCATGTTCCAGTGATGCCAGTGATGGTAACCGGACCCATGCTTGGGTTCCATGGTTGTGGTTGTACGATGCCGATTGCGTCGTGTGTGGTGTCGCTGTTGGCGCCGCTGGTGAGTGAGCAGAAGCTGGCCGGACCTGGATCGGCGTATTGGAGGGAGAAGCCGCCTTCCATGGCGACGATTTCGAATTCGTACATGGCGTGCTCACGTGCAAGACGTGGTGATGTGCCCCAGCCAGCTTTGCCTGCTTTGACGATGGTTGTGTCGTCTGTTACTTCGACATCGTTGCGAAAGACGCGTGGTTTGCGCGAGCGATCTTGGAAGACCCAGATGCCCCAGTGCTCAGCGCCGCTGCCTGTAAAGAGATCGAAGAGGTTGTAGCATGATGCATTGTCTGGCATGGCATCGGCGAGTACCCAGTCGTTGAGTACTTGAAGGCGACCGCCACAATACTGTGCGTAGAGATCAGAGTAGACGCCGTTGATTGGACGGTGACCGATCCATTCTTCAGGTGTGAGGATGCCGTCCACAACACCACGTCCGTTGCAGATGTTGGTCACGCGTGGTCCATCACCAGAGCGATACACGATTGTGTCGCCGCGTACATCACCCGATGCAATGCGTGGCTCGGTCTCGAGTCCGACCACACCACCAGTAGGGATGTAGCGTTCGTCTTGACGCACCGATACACCATCACTGCCAAACGTTGCGCTGCGAATCCATGGCTCTTGTACGTTGCCGTAGCCTTCAACGATGCTCTGATCGCAGTCGAGTCCAACGCCTGTTGCTGGACGGTACTCAACGGGATCACTGCCGTTAGGCAGCATGAAGAGTCCAGCCGTAACACGCACGCCAAACTCGTAAATCGTGTGCGGTGTAGTGTCGCTCGGCGATGTTCCGATGCCGAAGCGTCCACCAATCACGCGTGTTGAATCGTCCGTGACATCAACACCGTTGAGCACAACGATGACAGGTCGTACCGTATCGTGCGTGACCTTGATACGCCAGTGCTCCTTGCCATTGCCCGTTGTGAAGTCGAACAGATTATAGCAGTTGTCGCGATAGATGCCTGTGCCGATGAGCCAGTCATTCGCGAGGTACATCGCACTATCGGTGTGACAGTAGTCGAGGTACATGTGTGAGAAGCGTCCGATCATTGGTGGGATGCCCGACCATTCGCGTGTACCATCGGAGAGCGTTGAGAATGTGCCGTCGATGATGTGTCGCTCCGTACATGGAAGTGTACCGCCATGCCCGCCCCCTGGATATGTGCGCACATCATCGCGTATCGGACGTCGATTGACGTCCGACAAGTCCTGGCGTGGACCCGTGTTCGTGCGCGGATCGGGATTCGTGCGGTCGATCGCTGTGTCGAGCTCGCGCTGCGTTGCACGCACCGTGATAGTGCCAACGGCCGTCGGACCATCGTCGATGCAGAACCATACGGTATGCTCGCCGGACGCATCATTCGGCACGCGAATGCTCACTGCACCACGCGTAGCGTTAATGATGGCTGTAGGTGCGCCATCAATGAACGCTTGAATGCGAAGCGGCGCAACCTGCGGAATGCCATCGCCTAGCAATTGAATCACTGTACCTGCTCGTACCGATGAAGGTGCAACGGTTACAGGTATACGTCGAAGCGTTGTATCGCACTGACCAAACAATGTGGTCGTAGATGCGCCTATGAGAAGCGCTGCCAGTAGCGCGAGTCGAAGGTGAAATCGTTTCATATGGAGTTGCTTTCGTTTGGGTGTTATCGTTGAATGATGATTGGTGAGATGCGCACAGCATCGCCTACGCGAATGCGCGCCATGTAATGTCCTTGCGTGAGCGTATGCACGTTGAGTGCAACAGATGTGTGTCCCACACCTACGATACCTGCGTCGATTGTGTGTGCGAGATCGCCCTGCATCGTGAAGAGTTGAATCGTTACAGGCATAGGTTCGTCGAGATCGAACCAGATGCGTGCAACATCGTCTGCGGGCATTGGCTCGATGAGCTGCTCTGCTTCGCGCGGGGATGTGCCTGTTGGTGTCTCGACAACGCCCGTCGTGCGCAAGTCGCACGCGACGTCGACGTACGTTGTGATCATGTTGCCACCATCGAGGTACACGATGCGCAGTGTGCGCTTCGACTGACCCCGATCGCATGGTGGTATGCGGAAGTACAGACGGCAGCAGTCTTCCGTGCCTGCGTTGTCGACGATCTGCTCGTAGACAGTTGCGAGCTCGTCGCCACTTGAGATGTTGTAGAACTTGCCCGTTGGTGCAGCGCGCACAAAGCGTTGCATTGCGGCGAGACCCTCGAGTTCGAGTGGTGAAGTACCCAGGCCGAGCGCGATCAAGTAGAGTGGAATGTTTGCTGACGCGAGTGCTTGCTCGACTACGATCGGATCATCAGGTGGCATCGTGTTGATTCCATCTGTCATCACGATGAGCATCTTGAGCACAGCAGGATGCGGAGTGATTTTCGCAAGGCCCGTGAGAATGCCACCGTGAAGCGACGTGTTTGTCATAGCCTGCAGCTTGTTGACCGTCGCAGCAATCGCTGCCTTGTCTGCTGTCCAGTCGAGTGCAAGCGTAACACGCTCATTGAATGTGATGATGAAGAGGCTATCGCCAGGACGCAGCTTGTTCGTCAGGCTCAACACTGATTGCTGCAGTGCTTCGAGTCGGGTAACAGCACGGCCAGCAAACACTGTCGTTTCGTTCATGCTACCGCTGATGTCGACAACCAGTCCGATATGCAGCGGATCCTTGCGCTCTGGATCGCATACCAGCGAATCCGGACACACGAACTTGCCATCGACCACGATGCCGATCTGTTGCGCAGTAGTAAGGATGTTGCGCTTCCCGTCAACAGCTGTTGTGTCGACAACGAAGATTCCCGCATCCATGCGAATGCCTACCACTTCGCCATTTGCTGAGATCGGCGTGATATCGCAGATGTTCAGATCTGTTTGTGGAATCTCTTCCACCACTACTGTAAGCTGACCGCAGTTGTCTTCGTAGCGGGGCACGACCTCGTTTGTACGAAGCACAAGTGTAGAGTCGTTGATCCAGAAACTAAACGGCTTGCCCGACCCCGACTTCGTCAGTTGGTAGCGATGCAGTGTTGCATCGAGAGGATATGCTGGCAGGGGTTCGTTATCAACCCGAAATCCCAGGTTGTCGCGGAAGCTCAGTTGAAACAGCGGTGGCAACCCCGATTGAATCGGTGGGAAGCCATACTTCGTCGTATCACCCACCCAGTGCGGGATCGACACGAACGGACGCCCGAGGATCTCCTTTGGTGGCCAGCGGAACGCATCGATTTCTTGTTGGGGCACATCATACACCCACACCGCATCAACACCATGGCAATCCGTGAACTGCGGCCATTGCGAGTACGTACCTGATACGGTAATCCGGTACGTAAAACCTGCCCTGGTAGGGGGCGATGCAACAACACCAGGGTTGCGTGCGTCGAGCGTGAGCGTAACGGGGAACTGCGCCAGTGCCGTTGCACAGGCAAGAATAAGCGTTGCTAGGAGCAACAGCGGGGAATAAACGCGAGTCATACGACCTCCATACTGAATGTGAATTGCTGCATCGAATTGTGTGCAACTTCACATTCGTACGAGAGCGTACGACTTCGGAAACGATGTGGAAATCCTAGCTTACTTCAAGATGATTTTCGCTGGCTCCAACCCCACTGCATAACGCCGTGCCTTCTTTGATCCCTCGGCCTTCACATGGTAGAACGCTGCGAGCGTCTTGTTTCCTAGTGTATCGGTGATGCGCCTATTCAGCTTTGAGATTGCCGAGCGAAAATCGTCGGCAGAAATATCAGATCGCTTCTTAGCGAGTCGCACTGGGTCGCTATTCTCGAAATCCGGAAAAGCGTCGTACTGATGTTGATTGATTTCCTGTGTGTATGTCTTGCCGAGCGAAAGCGCCGAGACACGGAATTCAATAGGTTGATCCTTCTTTGCCTTCTTCACACGCTCAAGAAAAAAGCGGTAGTACGCAAACTGCAGTGGCGAAAACTTGACCTCCGTCGAACCAATCAGCACTCTGCCACTTTTGCGTTCAAGCAATACCGGCTCGATCGCAATATCACGGAGATCGCGATTCTCTTGTTCGAGTCGCGTAATGCGAGGCAGACCAGTATCAAGGCGCACATCGCGCACAACGGTCGATGTCAGTTCCGGTTCTACGGTGCGCACCAGACGGATGTTTGCATCGCCCGACTCAGCGAGTAGGATCCAGCAAACCTGCATCGACGGGGTGCCCGAAGAGATCGCCGCGACCACTTCCTCATTGCGTGTCATAACGCTTGCCAGAGCCTCTTTCAGCTTTGGATACAGCTCGTTGTGATCTGTCGGATCATCGATCTCAAATGTGAGGGTCTGCACCTTTGTTGAGGGGGCCACCGACTTGATTGCCACCTTTACCGCAGCTGCACCACGGGCGAAGTCGTGCTGGAGATCACCCTCCGTTGCAAACATCACCACACGGTCGGGCCGCAGCTCCCGAACTGCTGTTAAGATCGGGCCGCGCTCTTCTTGTGCAAGCCGAATATCCGTTACACCAACGAACGATACGAGTGTCATGCTAGCTCCATCAAACTCTGCATATTTGCTACTACTGGTACCAAGATAGTAAGAGAGGGGCATGATATGGAAGTGCGGGTTACGCTAGAGAACCTACGTGCGGGGGAGAAACCTCTTGCGATGTTCTTACATGATGCGCTGCGACACATCGACGAACAGTATTTCGAGAACATCGTTGCGTCATATGCACGCAACGCACGTCCTTCGAGTCAGCCCAGCGACTCATCGTCCAGTTCGCACCGCGATAAGGTGCTCGACGAGCGTGGCCGCCCGCGGACATCACTCGAACAGTTTGATCTCACGTTTCAATTGAACCTGTTTGAAACGCTGTTAGGAACGGTTAGGGCCGGTTACTCCGACGAGGGCATCCCGCAGGATACCCGAACGGCTTTCAAGTCGAGCCTGCATTTGCGTGGTGACACATTGTACAAAGTCATCGCGCTCCGCAAATACCGCAATGAGGTTGTCCATCATCATCTCGATCGAGGCGACATTGCCGCTACCATCGGCGAGCTCGGCAAGATCCTAGACGTGTTCCGCGGCGAACTGTTGACGTGTTGTAAGTCTCAACCAGATGTGTTCACTCAAGCCACAGTCAGCTCTATCCAGGCGTATGTCGACGCGATTGTGAGGTTGCTGTTAGATGCTCAGGAAGCTGCACGTGCATCCGAACCAACTATCCTTGAAGGAGTCGTGGTTGAGGAAGTTGAAGATGTTGAGGCAGAGTTTGTTGAGGAATCGCCTTCGACGTCGACTGACGTAGCGCAACGTCCGGTATCCGGAGTTACGCTCAACAGAGCTCAAAGGGACAGTCGTAAGATGGTCATGGGTATCGTGGGTGCTTTGCTCGCAGCTGTCGTCGTTACTGTTGCAGTATATGTTCAGCAGTCAACAGGTAATGCAGATGCTGTGTCAACACCGACACGTGCGGCAGTATTCATCATGAACGAACCTCTTACGGAATCAGCATCCGTGAAGTTTCGTAGGGAAATCTCAAATATTCTGCTGACTAGTGAGGAGTACTGGCGCATAACGGTGATACGACATGGCATGTCCGATACGACTATCATCACACAGCTTGATTCTGCCTCGATTGATCAGCGGTTGCTTGACGTAATGCGTACGTCGCCAGCATTGTCCAAAGTCACTGAGATTACGAGCTTGTTCGCGCGGTTGAGAGGTATCGTTAAGAGCAAGTCTTTCGTTGAGCTGCAGCCACAGGCCTACATGTTTGGCAGTCTACCGAGCCCCACGGCTGAAGTATTTGCCGACCTCGCACAGCGTTCGAAGAAGGAGAACAACTTATTGGCCGTTCAAGGATTGAAGAATGCATTCGCTACAATGAAGCAGAATGAGCTCTTGCTCTTCCGCTATGGTGCGCCACGCTATGTAGACTCAGCTGTTGCACGAACGATCAATCCCGATTCAACAGGTTTCAAACTTATTCTCACTGACCTATGACACGTCGTATGCCACTTCGAGTTCTAGCAATCGCATTGTTCTGCATAGCGATCGTTCTACAATCATGTTCAACGTGCGACCCGGGTTCTTCACTCTACGTCCGCGGCTCTATTTCAGTTCGTGTCACGAGCTCAGGTACGCTTGAGCAGGTAGAGGGCGGAACAACACAGTTCACGTTGGACAGTCCAGGTGAGCAGTTTATCGTTGAGCAAGACAGACCATTCGTACTGGACATACCCGATGCGATAGACTTGAGTAGCTATGCACTCGTAGTGAATGAGGTTGATACGACTATTCCGGGCGTTAGGTACTACCGAGTATCCTTGCGTGAGTCTTGTCAGCCGTACATCGTTATGGATAAGCGCTGCAAGATCGTGAACTGGTACAATCCGTACCGACTGCCAGAGATCCGAATACAGAACGCGTACACAGATCAACTTGTCACGACCCCATTGTTAGGCAAGTCGAACGAGATCATCGGCTACGAAGTGCGTCTGGGTGATGCTGGAGATGGCTCGTCGAAGACGCAGAACGCTTCTGCATGCCCATCACCGGCACTTAAGCGCTTGCAGAAGTACCAGCAATCTGACAAAGCTGGCTACACGAGTCTCAAGCCTGTAAAGCCACGCTCAAAGAAGGAGCCGATGAAGCTTGAGGATCTAATTAGCGCCGTTCCGAAGAGCTAGCCTCCCAACCACTAACCTCGGCAGCTCGCCAATCTCCAGAAACACCACTGCGTGTTGCTCGTAGCGTGCGCGGAAGTCTTCAGCTGATGCACGGTCGATACCAGCGACCATGATGTGTCGTTCCTGCCAACCATCGCCAACGCCCATTGCCGGTAGCCATGGGATAGCTCGTTGCGTGCACTCATCAATCAGCAGTGCATGACGTCGATCGTTTTCTTCAGCTGATGTCGGCTGCGAGTACGGATACTCTGCACCAAGAACTGCACCACATGTTGTGTTGTGCGAGCGAAGCCATGATGCTAATGCCTCAGGTAGTGGCTCACGCATGCGTATCACATGCGTCCCATCGACTACGAATTGCGTCGCCTCGTACGCTGCTTGTAGCTCAGGTGATAGTGAGGGCATGATCATATGTGAAGGTGAGAGGTGCCCTACGGGTAAATGATGTTCACATTCTGTTCCGCTCGTTGCTACTCGGCATCATCCCATCATTGCACGTAGGATAGTCTAGAGGGTCTTCCCGAGCGCAAAGACGGGCCAAATCCCGGTGGGTGCACACGAACTCGATTCGCTGCATGCGAAGGCGCACGTTTAGGAACTAGCACTTCTTGGTTCTGCACTTCTTCGCGTGAGGAGGATGATCATCACGATTGACATGCAGATATCAACTATTCTCGTGAGGAACTCCATCTCGGAATTCTCGGGGCTGAGTCGATGCACTATAGTCACACAGACGGTTGCCCACAATGGGATAGTACTAAAGCCAGCATCCCGCAATCTGCGAACCGTAACGGAGAGCGCTGGAATAATGCCGAAAAGTGCCAGAGCAGCAACGACGAGCACGAGGAACATCTGGGTATAATCGTTCCCGGTGAGCGCAAGCGCAAGTAGTCCATACATCGCGCAACCCGTGATGATTGTGAACGTCCAATACTCCTTACGTGAAGAGCGCCCCGCAAAGTCGAAGCCGCGTCTCCAAGTATGCCAGTAAATGTTCATAATAGCGTTTGTTCAGCAGAGTGCGAGTTATGAAAGAAAGCGACGCTTGGCGTTGTAAGCCGTGGCTGCGACATAGATGAGAACGCCAACGAAAATGAATGAAATCGCCGTGTGATTGAGTGCATCGGCGATGTCATGGATACGAGTCGAGAGCTCTCTGTAGTCAAACACGATGAGCTTGTGTTTGTTGTAGGGGCGAGACCCTGTCTCGCCCGCATGTGTTGACGATGGATCCGCATGGTGTTAACGATTGGTCCGCACATGATGTCGATGCGCCCGCAGCGCAACGGGCGAGACAGGGTCTCGCCCCTACACCTGGACCGAAATCATGCGGGTAGGCGCATAACACACGCGGACACCATGGTTGCTATCTTCGCCCCATGATCAACCCCACATCATTCCTTCGTGCTGCATGTGCAGCGTGTGTCGCGATCCTTATCGCAAGCTGTTCTTCATCTGTAACGCCAGAGCCGACGGCGCGCTATGCGTGGGCGGTTGGTGCAGTTGATAGCACGGGCTACGGCACGATGCTCATGACGAGTGATGGTGGAGCGACTTGGACGCGACAGGGCGTTGGCGCTGCAGCGTTGCAAGGCATCAAGCTTGTTGATGTGAAGGCGATTGACAGCCGCAATGTGTGGGCTGTTGGTACAGAGGGGCGTATCGTGCGCACAACGGATGGTGGTGTTACGTGGAATGCTGTGACGACGCCGCTGACAACACCGGTGGGGTTGGAATCGATCGATATTGTGAACGGCACGCATATCTACGTGACTGGTGACGAGGGCACGGTGCTGCGCTCGACGAATGCTGGCAGTACGTGGACGTTGTGCGACACTACAGGGTTCCGTGGCGCAATGGTGCAAGGTGTGCATGCAATCAGCGCAGATCGCGTGATGATCTGCGGCGGCCGAACAGTGGAGGGCGATTATGCGTACGGGTTTAGTCGCATCACAACAAATGGTGGTGTAACGTGGGATTCGATTGCGTTCCCGAACAACTATAACCGTCATGCCCTCATCGGCGCATATCATTATGGCTCGACGTTGATCTTCTACGGCACAACAAATCGCTACATCGTGAGTACCGACAACGGCGCTACGTGGCGTCCAGACTCAACGAACTTTTCAGGGGGCACATCTGGTGGTGCCGACATCAACCACCTGATCATGCTCGGTCAAAACACATGGTGGGCGTCGCTTGATATGGGGCACCTCATTCGCACGGAAGATGCGGGCGCAACATGGAGCAACCCAGCTGCCGGACTCGGCAGCGCGTTTATGTTGGGGATCGATGCCTTCGATAACAACACGGCAATCGCCGTCGGCGAAACAACGAACTTCCCACGGGTTGGTCCGTTAGCACGCACTACAGACGGCGGCCGCTCGTGGACCAAGGTCTACACGAGCGGCAACGCGTTGTTTCATGTGTCGTGTGTGCGGTAGGGACTTACCGCAGGTATCAACGATCCGCCGAATTGCGCGGGGTCAACAATGTAATCACATTTAATGTAGGGGCGAGACCCTGTCTCGCCCGCATTCCCATCCCATTCGGGCGAGACCCTGTCTCGCCCGTATGCGATAACGATGGATCCGCATATGATTTCGACGGGTCCACGGGATTGCGCAACTGGCGAGACAGGGTCTCGCCCGTTTTCCCATCCCATTCGGGCGAGACAGGGTCTCGCCCCTACGCTTGGAATGAATTCATGTGTCGTGTGTGCGTGGATTGCGCAACGGGCGAGACAGGGTCTCGCCCCTACGCCTGGAATGAATTCATGTGGGTGTGTTGCGTTGCGACCAACGCACTGGGTTATCTCGAATGTACCTCTGAACACGTAGTAAATGATCAGCATCTCTGATGATCGACTCATAGTAGCCTCGCTGCCAAACAGTGATTGCGGAAGCATTCGTTGCAATCCGATGCAGTTTCGTTACCCGTGATTTAAAGCCCGCAATCACGCTCGCAACTGATCGCGATCGGAATCCATTCGAGTGAGTTGGATTCGTAGGTGCTCCATCGAAGCTCTGATGAGAGCCCATAAGCTGCCGAAGCCAGACAACAACGTGCACATGATCGGGCATGACCACGAGATAGTCTTGGTCAACCATGGCATATGGACATGTGTCTGGAAGAGATAGCAATTCATTATGAATGATCTGGCCTAGAGGTAGCAGCTCGACCCTTGAATTGTCAACTCGTGAGAACACCTGGTGTCGTTGATAAGCGACTATCGTGATGAAGTATGCTCCATCCTGTGTGTAGTCGTAGTCACGCAGACGAATCGATGTGCGTGAAGGGAATCGCCGAACGATGAAATCAGACATATGGCTCTCCTGTGTATGCGTATACACAGAGACCCGACAAATGCGCAATGTGACAGCGTGTAGGGGCGAGACCCTGTCTCGCCCGCAGGTATCAACGATCCGCCCGCAGGTATCAACGATCCGCCCGCAGGTATCAACGATGCGCCGAATTGCGCGCAGTCAACATTGTGATCACATTTGATGTACGGGCGAGACCCTGTCTCGCCCGTATTCCCATCCCATACGGGCGAGACAGGGTCTCGCCCCTACGCCTGGAATGAATTCATGTGTCGTGTGTGCGGTAAGTCTTACCGCACCACCTGCATCATCATCGTCTGCATACCTGTTGCTGTTGCAACATGCACGGTGTAGGTACCGACTGGCAGCTGCGATACATCGAGTGTGCGCGATGATGCAACCATCACCGTGCGACCCTGCATGTCGATGATCGTAGCGCGCGTGATCTCTGCATCACCAGCAAGTGTGATTGATGTTGAAGCTGGGTTCGGCGCGATAACGAGTGATGATGTCGTGTTCGACTCGTCATCGACGCTCGTTGTTGTCGACATGAGCACAACCGATGCCGCGATCGGCATGCCTGTTGGCGTGTGATCCATGCACATTACACTAACCATTGCTCCTGCTGATACGTCGCTGAGCTCAATGGCTGCTTGTGTCGACGTCATCATACGTGTGTCGTCGGTGAGCATGTACGTTGTAACGCCTGCGCGGGTCTCGATT
>CAMCXP010000056.1 GCA_945883395.1 Melioribacter roseus P3M-2 | reverse complement strand
GGCAAACCGTCAAGGAAGGTGACGAACTAGCGCTGATTGTCCCGACAACAACCGACCAAGCTGTTGAGATCTATGTTAGCAGTATGGATGCCGCTCTGATCGAGCCTGGTCGCACGGTGTCTCTCCACTTCAGCGGCTTTCCGGCATTTCAGTTCAGTGGCTGGCGCTATATCAATGTCGGAATTTTTCACGGTACCGTCAAGGTTGTCGATGCAGTCGATGAGGGCACTGGACGGTTCCGCGTACTCGTGGTACCAGCAGAGGAACGCGGATTCACGCAATGGCCTGATGAGCGCTATTTGCGTCAGGGAACCGATGCATCGGCATGGGTCTTGCTCGACGAAGTCTCGATTGGATACGAACTCTGGCGTCAGTTGATGGGCTTCCCGCCACAGTTTCCAGTGCCTGTCAAGGACGAACGCGTCAAACAACAGGAACAACAGGCGAAGGCCAAGAAATGATCGCGCGCGTGGCATTACTCGTCGTGGTTACATGCGTTGGCATGGAACTGTCGGCGCAGCAGCTCATGACACTTGAATCGTTCCTGGCGCAGGTCGAGCGACAGCACCCATCGTTGCGCTCAGCAACCTTCGAACCGGAACTTGCTGAAGCGGAGATACGATCTGCACTCGGACGCTTTGATCCGCTCATGGAGCTCGCGTATGATTACAAGGATAATGCAGGCAATGACAAACTGAACCTGTTCGAAGGTTCCCTCGAGCTCCCGCTCGACATGATGTTTGGACCGAAACTGAAAGCCTCCTACACCCGAGGTCTCGGCACGAACGTCAACCCTGAGCAGCTCACCACACTTCCTGGTGAGGGTTCAATCGGTGTGTCACTGCCGCTGTTTCAGGGAATATTTACCGACGCGCGTCGCAATGGCTTACGCAAGGCGATGCTGCGGCCCGACCTAGCACGTGCTCAGTATCAACTCGAGCGCAACACACTTCTGCGATCAGCGGCATTGAGGTATTGGGATTGGAGCGAAGCGCGTGCAGCGTTCGACGTTGCCGATAGCCTGCTGCTGCTTGCAGCTACTCGTTCTGATTTTGTGCGACGCCTTGTACTTGCTGGTGAATCGGCAGGTATCGATACAATCGAGATCGCGCAGGAAGTGCAGCGTCGCATTGGTGAGCGGCTCCGAGCGTTGCGGATAGTCGAACAGTTCGCCATCGACGTATCGGTGTTTGTGTGGAATCCAGACGGATCAGCGCCGAATATGTCACAGGTTCGCCCCTTTCCCCTGCCTACAGATGAGGGCACGGCCGTGCGTCTCGAGGATGAAGTTGCGCGTGCTCGTGCATTGCGCCCCGAGCTACAACGTATCGGCGTACTTCAGGAAACATCGCGTCTTGATTCTGCGCTGGCATCGGAATTCATGCGTCCATACGTGGAGCTGGAGGCTGGCCTGATGTCCTACGACGTTTCTGCCGTCACGAAGCTCGATTACAAGGTGGGTGTGCGTGTTCACCAACCACTACTCTTTCGCCAGGCAAGTGCGCAGGTGCAAACAGCCGGTATCGGTGTCCAACGTGCCGATCTAACACGGTCTCTTCTCGAACGGGTGATCGATGCAGACGTAGCCAATGCGCTTGTCGGCGTCGACCGCACGCGTGAACGGCTTCGTGCAGCATTAGTGGAACAGGAGCTGGCCCGCCTAATGGTGGATGCGGAGCTTCGTCGGTTTGTTGGCGGTGAGTCGTCCCTGCTGTCTGTGAACTTGCGGGAACGGTTCTACGCAGAAGCGCTTTTGCGGCTGATCTCAGCCCGTGCGGACCTCGCTCGGGCATTCATCATGCTCAGGTGGGCAACCGGAACCATCTGATTCCTGTATCTTTGCTGCCCTCTTCTCTTGTATCAATCCGAGAGTTCCATGAATATCCTCGTTTGTATTAGTCAGGTTCCGGACACGACGACGCGCGTCGCCGTGGGGCCAGATGGCAAAAGCATCAATTCTGCAGGCGTCAAATTCATCCTCAATCCGTATGATGAATTTGCAATCGAAGAAGGTCTTCGCCTTAAAGAGCAACACGGTGGAACGGTTACAACCGTCACTGTCGGACCCGACACAGCCAAGGACGTGCTTCGTACGGCGCTCGCCATGGGATCCGACACAGCGGTACTGGTCAAGGATGAATCACGTTCTGATTCATTCGTTGTGGCATCGGCAATCGCTGAGCTTGCCACGGACATCTCACCAGACGTGATCATTTTTGGGCGTCAGTCTATCGACTTCGATTCGTTCGTTCTGCCATCAATGGTTGCTGAACTTATCAGCTGGCCAAGCATCACAATGGTGTCTTCCCTGTCGATCAATGGCTTGGACGTCACCGCCGAGCGCGATATCGAAGGCGGTCGTGAACAAGTTATGTCGTCTCTTCCCTGCGTTGTTAGCGCTCAGAAGGGCCTCAACGAGCCTCGCTATCCAAAGCTTCCAGACATCATGAAAGCAAAGTCGAAGCCGATCACAGAGCGTACTGCTTCGTCAGTCGCTCCACGTGTTGAAACGCTCGATATGCAGCTGCCGGACAACAGGCGTCTCAATCGCGTATTCGGCGATTCTGATGCGGATCTCGACCAGGTCGTACGTCTCCTCCACGAAGAAGCAAAGGTGATCTAACAATGAGTATTCTCGTCGTTCTTGAACCACAGGGTGATGGTCTGAAGCGCTCCTCCTACGAAGCCCTCACAGCTGCACGTAGCATCGCCAGTGGTGCAGCCATCCATGGCATCGTCTTCAATGCTACGGAGTCTCAGCTGAGTGCAGCAGGCGCGTATGGTCTTGCCACATGCATGGTTGTTGCTGGTTCCGAGATTTCCTCCAAGCAACGTTTTGTTGCTGCTGCTATCGCGGAAGCTGCAGCCTCATGCTCAGCATCAACCGTGATCTTCTCTGCCAATGCATTTGGTAAGGACGTAGCTCCACGTGTTGCTGTCCGCATGAATGCCGGCCTCTTGGCTGACTGTACAGAGCTTTCTGGGACAGCTGCTCAGCCCCTAGCTGTTCGACCTGTCTATGCTGGCAAGGCGAAACTTGGGGTGAAATCAACCACTCCGTCAACAGTGCTGACTCTGCGTCCGAACGTCTTCACGGCCAAGGCAGACGCAGCGTCGACTGTCGCGGCGCAAGCATTCGCTCCAACCGTCGATGCAACGATGCGTTCGACCGTCGTTACTGGTGTCTCGAAAAACGAGGGATCGCTCGAAGTTTCTGAAGCTGACATGGTGGTATCTGGCGGTCGCGGTTTGAAGGGGCCTGAAAATTTCCATTTGGTTGAGAACCTTGCGAAGTCCCTGGGTGCAGCAGTTGGTGCGTCACGTGCGGTTGTTGACGCCGGATGGCGTCCGCATCGCGAGCAGGTTGGCCAAACAGGAAAAACTGTGAGCCCAACGCTGTATGTTGCCGTTGGGATTAGTGGTGCCGTTCAGCATCTGGCAGGAATGTCGTCAAGCAAGATTATTGTTGCGGTGAATAAGGACAAGGACGCTCCAATCTTCAGCGTTGCCGATTACGGCATTGTTGGAGATGCCTTCGAAATCCTCCCACGACTCACATCGCGCATCGGTGCCATAACTGGTCGAGGCTAAGCTCATACCCAATGAACAAGATCCAAGTCGATATCCTGGGTCTGTCGATTAACCCGAACTCGCAGCGTGCCTATGCACTTCTGCTGAAGGAGGTTGATGGCCCTCGTCGTTTGCCGATCGTGATCGGTGAGCCGGAGGCGCAAGCAATCGCTAATGAGCTCGAGGGCGTTCGTCCGCAGCGTCCGATGACGCACGATCTACTACGCAGTGTCATTGAAACGCTTGGTGCGTCGGTGAAGGAAGTGGTCATCTCGGAGATCAAAGAAGGCACCTTCTACGCCAAGATCATTTTTGACTATTCAGATCTTGAAGTAGATGCCCGCCCGAGCGATGCAATCGCCCTTGCCGTGCGATGTGGAGCGCCGCTGTTTATAAGCGAAGAGATCATGGACGAGGTCTCGCTCCGCGCTGAAGACATTGAAGAGGTTGATGCTGATCAAGCTGGCGAGGAGTCTGATACCACGCCGGCGGCGAGCGCTACTCCACAGCGGGAAGCGCCCACGCAACTTCTCACGGATCGCCAGCGGCTGGAACAGGAACTCGATCAAGCCATTAAGGTCGAAGACTACGAGGGCGCAGCACGAATTCGTGACGAACTCCAGCGACTCGATAGTTGATCAGCGACCAATTTGTATCTTTGTGACCCTTGTGGCGCCGGAGTAGCTCAGGTGGTTAGAGCAACGGAATCATAATCCGTGTGTCGGGGGTTCAAGTCCCTCCTCCGGTACAACCAATAAACGGTTGTCCCCCTACAACGAGACCCTTGGGTCTCGTTGTAGTTTATGGTGTCTGCTCCCCTCCAGCAAGAAGCTCAACAGCCCTTCGCTCGGCCGGAATACGCACAGCAAGTAAGAGTGCAAGATTGAGCAACGTGCCCACGAATGCGGTAACTGGTGCATTCACCAGCAGCGGAACGGCAATAAACTCCATGATCACAGCCACATAGTTGGGATGTGGGATCAATGCATAGGGACCACGTGCAATACGCCGGTTGCCAGGAATGACAATGATGCGTGTATTCCATGCGTCGCCAAGTGATGCAATGGCCCAGTATCGCAGAAGTTGTGCACATACAAAGATCGACAGCCAAAGCCACCACAAGCTGAACACACCGGCTGCCGGTGCGGCAGATACGCGACTAAGCCCCTCAGTAATGAAGGCAAGGAACCAGCATACGTGCAACAACACAATCGCTGGATAATGTCCTCGTCCGATTTCTATGCCGCCACGTTCGCGCGCGCGGCGTGCATTACGCCGAGCCAACACGAGCTCGCTCAATCGTTGCAGCACGAGGATGATCGTGACGCAGCAGAGGACAAATGTGGAGCTCATGAATTGTCTCGCGATTGGTCTAGCAAACTGAGTAGGAGAAGTTCAGAGCTAAACCCTGGTCCGAGCGCTGCCATCACGGCATACCCGTTGCGGCAACGGTTTGGATCGTTGTACCATGTGTCCAACACGAAGAGCACAGAAGCACTCGACATATTACCGTATGTCCGAAGTACCTCGCGCGCGTGGGCGAATGTCTCGGTCGGCATCGAAGCAGCCTCGGCATAGGCATCCAACACCTTGGCACCTCCTGGATGTGCAATAATGGCAGAGATATCTGTTGGTGTAACTCCCCATCGACGATAGGCATGGCTTAGAACATCTGGGATATGAGCCCGCACAAAAGATGGAATGTCACGCGAAAACCGCACGCTGAGTCCCTCATTCGTAACATCCCACCCCATGATGTCGGAGGTGTCCGAGAACAGTGTGCTGATTCCTGATCCTAAGGCGACTGTGTGAGGCTGTGCCGAGACAACAACAGCTGCGGCACCATCACCAAAGATCGAGCTTGCAACGATATTCGATGTTCGCGTATCAGATTGCCGGAAGGTTACGCTGCAGATTTCAACTGCAACGAAAAGCACTGGAGCCCCATTGTATGCACGCGAGAGATCTGCTGCACGCGACAGCCCCGCCACCCCACCGGCGCAGCCTAGTCCGAAGATGGGAATGCGAAGTGTATGCGGCGACAAACCAAGGCGCTGGATGAGGGTAGCATCAAGCGAAGGTGTCATAATCCCTGTTGTACTGACAACAACAACAGCAGCGATATCCTGGTCGATTCCCTGGCAGGCTAGACGAGCTGCACGCTCTGCGAGATCTGCTGCCGTTGCTGCGTATACCTGATTGGCGCGGGCAAATCCATGATCTTCGGCATACCATGCCGGATCACAGACGAACCGACGCGTGTGAATGTGATCGTGCTCGAAGACGCTTAGCAACCGATCAAGATCAGCAACACGTCCGCCAAATACACGCTCAACGGTAGCCCGCACCATACGTTGATCGACAACGTGTTCCGGCACAGCAGTGCCAATTCCCTGGATGCCAATCGTCATCATAACACTGGAGGCGCATCCGGCTCCGGAGTAGCGCACGTATTGCGAAATGCGAGCTGCGACAGCCGCTTTCGATGATCACTACGCCAATCTATCCGCGGACGCTCGGCGTCCCTCGGAACATAGCCAAGTCGGTAGACAGCCATGAGTTCAAGATCATCCGGCACCTCGAGAATGACCTTCAACTCATCCCACGCACCAGGAATTTCCATGGGTGACGAGACAAACTGAATCCCCATGTCAAGATCCTGTGTCATAAGCCAGATATGCTCAATAGCCATGCCAAGCGACAGCGTACAGTAGAATCCTGATAACTCTCCCGGACGGTACTCTTCCTTCGTGAGCAGTGCCGCAAGCAGCAACGGGCTTCCCTCAATGAGCTTGCGATTATCTTCCCCCATCATCGAGGCAACGCCAAGTTTCGAGAGAACACTCATCACATTATCAGTGAACACCTGCTTGATCAAGGGGCGGAGAGCCATCGGCATCTTATCGATAAGAATGCCATCACGCCGCTGCTCCATTTCCTCCGTAGAGAATCGGAAGTACTTTCGATATCGTGTGAAGAACGACCCTCCTTCGATCAGCTGCGTCAACGTACGACCACCGATACTGGCGATACGCGACTTGATCGCGAGATCGTCAATCAGCACAAAACGCCACGGCTGCGAATTGAAATGGCTCGGCGCACGCTCCGCTGCCTCGATTAACATCTGCTGATGTTCAGGCGTTACAGGACGCGGATCGAACCGTCCGTTCGTTGTCTTGCGATACCGAAGGGCATCTCGTAGGGTTACGTGTTCAGGCATAGAGTTCTTCAATCAACGTTGCATACCGCTCGGAAACTGCCTTGCGCTTGACCTTCAACGTAGGAGTCATCAATCCATTGTCTACCGTGAACGGCTCGGCTAGCACACGGAACCGTCGCACACGTTCATACTTCGATAGATCACGCTGACGCTTGGAAAAATCGGCTTCAATGGCTCGATGGAGCTCCTCCGATGAGGTCACCCAGTCATCAGATAAATTTCCTATCGCAGCAGTTGCCGCCCACTGACGCACAACGTCCATATCAGGTACGATCAACGCGGTGCAATACTCACGTCCATCACCTACCAACATTATCTGATCGACGAAGGGGCTTTGCTGGATGAGCGCTTCAATCGGCTGCGGCGCTATGTTCTTGCCACCACTCGAAACAAGGATGTTCTTCTTGCGATCCGTGATTCGAAGGTGACCGCGAGCATCGAACTCTCCAATGTCTCCCGTATGGAGCCATCCGTCGGCATCGATTGTTACGCGCGTTGCCTGTTCGTCGTTCCAGTAGCCCAACATGATATTCGGACCTCGTGCGAGGATCTCTCCATCGTCTGCGATGCGCACACTGACGTTATCGAGGGGCTGTCCAACGGTTCCAAGAACAATATCCTCGAGGCGATGCACCGCTATAACGGGGGATGTCTCCGTGAGACCATAACCCTCCACTATGCCGATGCCCATGATCTGGAAGAACGTACCCACTTCAACACTTAACGCTGCGCCCCCTGATACGAAAAAGCGCAACCGACCACCAACACGATCGCGAATCTTCGAAAAGACGAGTCGATCTGCGAGCGCATGCTGCACGGCGATCAGCGGCGAGGATGAACCACGCACCTTTTCTGCTCCGACACGCAGCGCCCACGCAAAGATCTTCTGCTTAAAGGGTGTGTCACGCTCCACAGCCCCAAGCACTCTCGTCTGAATACGTTCGAAGAGACGCGGCACAGACGTCATGATCGTAGGGCGCACCTCGCGCATGAGCTCGGCAACCAACTCGATTGACTCTGCGATGTACACCGTACAACCTGCGTTAAAGGCCAAATAATATCCTGCCATGCGTTCGTATGAGTGACACATTGGAAGGTAGGACAGCAACACATCACTGTCGAACAATGCGATGGTGCGCGTCGCCGCATCAACATTGGAAATCAGGTTCCGATGGGTGAGCATCACGCCCTTCGGATTACCCGTGGTACCGCTCGTGTAGATCAACGTTAAAAGGTCATCAGGCTTTACAGCTGAGGATCGCTGTTCATACAATGCCCGGCGCTCGTGCGCTGTGGTTGCGGTTGTACTTAGCGCCATAACTGCTTGCATCGATAGCACACGAGGATCTGTTGACGCAATTGGATTCATGGTGATCACCCACTTGAGGTTGGGCAACGCATCCCATACTGCAAGAATTTTGTTTAACTGAGCGGTATTAGACAGAACAATTGCAACGGCTTGGCAGTTTTCATAGATGTACTGTTCTTGGTGCGCATTTAGGGTCGGGAAAACAGGTACATCAATGATTCCCATACCGGCCATAGCGAAATCGGCGACGATCCACTCGTTGCGATTTTCACTCACAATCCCCACGCGCTCACCTGGCGCAATACCGAGGCGAATCAATCCATCGGCGAATGCCTCGACGTGGTCACGGAGTTGATCATGCGTCAGCCCATCCCACATCGTTCCATCACGGTGAGCATAGGAAATCTTGTCTGCCCTACCTGCATAGCGCGAGCAAACTTCACGGAAGAGCTGTGGAATGGTTGTTGCGTTCATTGGGACCTCGGTCGTGAATATGCCAAGAACTCGTCAAAATCAGTCGAGGAACGACCAGTCAACGCTTAGCCGAAGCGATCGAGCGATTTCTGGTGCGCCTGCTGTTGTGTACCATCGTTGTCCGAGAATGTTCTCGTAGGATGCGCGAACTGCAGCATTGCCAACGCGTGCAGAGAGAAAGATGTTCAGACCATCATACTGCAATGGCGCTTCACCTAGTGGGCGCACATACGTCCAGGTGAGCGGAGCGAATTGTGGTGCCCAATGGCGCGTTACAACGCTCGAGCGCACGCCGAGCGTAACGGTGCTGAAGCCAGCTTCATATACATAGCCTATAGACAGATCTGCCATGCATGCAGGTACGTCTGCCCCTTGCGGAAGCGAAGCACTACTGGACGACTGAAGTCGAACGGTGGGAACAAGCTCGATTGGACCAAAACGCAGAGTCGCTGAGCCCACAATTCCCAGGACGGTGCGGGAGGTACCTAGCTCACTAACAGTTTGTACAACCGCTTCATTCGATGTGCGAATGGCTTGTGTGAGGATTGGCGATGCAATCATGCGTGCAAAAGCAGTGACGTTCCACCGCAGTCTGGAGTCGTCGCCAGTTGCACGGAGCATTGCAAGCACGTGCCGCTCAGGTGAGAGAGACAGACCTTCTGCCGGTGATGGTAAGCGAGCAGTTGTTGAGAGATCGCCGCCAACACGCACAGCGCCGAGACGCGTCTCTGCCGCAAGACCGGCACCTGTGTGTAGACGCCCCTGTGCATACTGCACGCGAGCTCCGAGACGAACGGAGAGCCATGACCCCACTGGGAGCCGTAAATGGGCAAAGATCTGTGGTACAGCTTCGCTGAAGGATGCAGCATACCGGATGGCATCTAGCTGTTGAACGTCCAGGCTTACACCAGCATGCAGCTGCATCACGCCAACCCGTTGATCATAGCGCACTTGGAGTCCGACGGTCTGCCCCGACATTCCCAACCCAACTAGTGTATCAGCTGCATCAAGGAACAACGTCGAATCTCGCAAGCGCAGTAGTGACGACGCCGTAAGATATCCTGTGGCACGGATTACGCTTGATGAGTCATCAGCGAGCGCATGCGCAACATGAATGCTAACATCGTGTCGGCGCGTCTCATCACGTAGTGCAGCATACAGCGGAGTGGTTGCGAGGTCGAGCACGGTTGTCGACATGCTCTGCGTTGTAAGGCCGCCCCAGAGATCTGTATTGAGCGATGACAACTGATATGTCATCAGCGCATGTGTTCGCTTACCAAACGTCCATCGCAAACCAGCCCGAACATTCCAGATGTCAAAACCCGTTCGAGGGAACGCTCCCTGTGCGCCGCTTCGCCTGACCCCGAGTGTGATGTTTACACCTTGCGCGACGTTCTGCGAAATCGTACCATCAACTGCTACGAGATCGCCCCCACCTTGATGATACCACAACGATGTATACGGTGTGGCTGTGTTGTGTGTAATGGTCGTAAGATTGAGTTCGCTCAGCGACATCGAAGACCCACGTCCAACAGCGTCGGTACCAAGAAGAATCTCAACACGATCGAGTGATGCGGGCTGAGCTTGGATGAGCTGAAACATTCCGGACCATGGATCGACTACCGATCGACCATTGACGCTTACCGAAAGATCAGCATTACGTCCACCTAGAATACTTAGCGCATCATGCTGTCCGAACCCTCCATGCAAGAGTGGATTCCATGCCGTTGTTCGTGCTAGAGCGTCGGCAAGCTGTTGATACTGCACGCGGCGGAGGTCGTCCTTCCCTATCATTGAGCTCGTTGCAGACGCGGTATCACCAATACGCCCAATGCCCGCCCATGGAACGTGCGATGTATCTTCTGGTTGAACTGCTCGGCTGGCAAATGCAGAGTCTCGCGCAGGCCGTGGAGACGACGTCTGCGCCTGCGCGTGGATCATCATAGGAATGATGATCACGACGGCAGAACACATCAGCCGGGTGAGCATACACATGCTCACCCGGCGATGATCATTCGTTGGTAGGTGCTGCTGTTGCGTCAGCTGCGTCATCGGTGCCTTCGACGACTTCGTCATCGTCATCACGCGTCACGGTGGTGATATCTGCAATTTGATCGCCTTCCTCAAGACGAATCAACTTCACGCCTTGCGTGTTGCGTCCGAGCTGACGAATGTCCTTGATAGGTTGGCGAATGAGAATACCATTCGTCGTAATCACCACGAGATCGTCAGCATCGTTGACTTCGAGCAAGGCACAGATTGTACCCGTCTTCTCGGTGATATTCATTGCGATCACGCCCTTTGCACCACGCTTGGTCATGCGGAATTCATCGACCACTGTACGCTTACCAACACCGCGTGAGCCAATGATCAGAATCTGTGCATCACTATGGCGCACAGCAGTCAACGAAATCACATAGTGACCATCGAGGAGTGTAATACCCTTTACTCCAGCCGCAGCACGACCCATCGGACGTACGTCTGTTTCAGGGAATCGCACGGCAAGACCATTTGATGCACCAATCACGATCTCCATCGTGCCGTCGGTAAGACGCGCGCCAATCAGACGATCTTCGTCGTCGAGATTAACAGCAATAATGCCATTCGAACGGACATTTGCGAAGTCCTTGAGCGATGTCTTCTTCACCGTTCCAAACTTCGTTGCCATGAAGATGTAGGTGTCTTCACGATCGAAGTCCGTAACCGGCAGATAGGCAGTGACCTTCTCCTCTTGTTGCTTCTGAATCACATTTGCAAGGGAACGCCCCTTCGCATTGCGCGAACCTTCAGGGATATCATATACCTTCTGTCGATACACACGTCCCCGATCAGTGAAGAACAAGATGTAGTGATGTGTTGATGCACGGAAGACGTTCTCGACGTAATCGTCTTCGTACGTGCCTGCACCGGCAACACCACGTCCACCACGGTGCTGACGGCGGTACGTTGCCACCGGTGTACGCTTGATGTAGCCATTGTGCGAAATAGACACAATTACTTCTTCGTCAGCAATCATGTCTTCAAGAGTAAAGTCCTTCGCATCGTACACAACCTGCGTGCGACGCTCATCACCATACTTCTCGGCGATCTCAGCAATCTCATCACCGATGATCTGCATCTGAATCTCCTTGCTCGCAAGGATCCCACGCAGATGCTCAATGGTCTGAATAACTTCAGCGTACTCGTTTTGAATCTTCTCGCGCTCCAAGCCCGTAAGGCGTTGAAGACGCATGTCCAGAATGGCTTTCGCCTGGATCTCCGAGAGCCCAAAACGTTCCTGCAATCGCTGCGACGCCGTCTGCACGTCCTTCGACTCACGAATCGTCTTAATAACTGCTTCGATATTATCGAGCGCAATGATGAAGCCTTCTAAGATGTGCGCACGCTTCTCAGCCGCATCGAGATCGTACTTTGTCCGACGAACGACAACTTCGTTGCGATGCTTCAGGTACTCTTCCATGAGTTCCTTCAACATCAGAATGCGCGGACGCCCATTGACAAGCGCGAGCATAATCACACCAAACGTGACCTGCATCTGCGTGTGCTTATACAGATTATTCAGCACAACCATCGGCACGCCATCGCGCTTGAGTTCAATGACGATGCGCATGCCCTCGCGGTCGGACTCATCTCGCAGATCCGATATGCCATCGAGGGCCTTTGCCCTTACAAGGTCGGCGATCTTCTCGATCAGTCCAGCTTTACTAACTTGATATGGAAGCTCGGTGATGATGATGGCTTCCCGACCAGCCTTGTTCGTTTCGATGACTGCCTTGCCACGCACAAGGATCTTTCCACGACCGGTGGTGTAGGCATTACGAACGCCTTCGTATCCGTAAATAATACCACCCGTCGGGAAGTCTGGCGCTGTGACATACTTCAGCAGCTCCTCGTTTGGAAGTGCTGGGTCGGCAATGATCGCCTTGATGCCGTTCACAATCTCACGAAGGTTGTGCGGCGGGATGTTTGTCGCCATACCAACAGCAATGCCATTGGCACCATTAACGAGCAAGGTTGGAAGAACAGCAGGTAGAACTGTTGGTTCTTGCAACGAATCGTCGAAATTGGAGCGGAAATTGACAGTGTTCTTGTCGATGTCGCGCAAGATCTCCATCGCCAGTCCATCCATGCGTGCTTCGGTGTAGCGCATAGCAGCAGGCGAATCACCGTCGACCGAGCCGAAGTTCCCTTGGCCATCGACCAAGGGGTACCGCATCGACCAGGTCTGCGCAAGACGCACCATCGCATCGTAGACAGCAGAGTCGCCGTGCGGATGGTACTTCCCGAGCACTTCACCGACAATACGAGCGCTTTTCTTGTATGGACGGTTCGGCGTCATGCCGAGCTCATACATCGCATACAGAATTCTGCGATGCACAGGCTTCATGCCATCACGCACATCTGGAAGAGCACGCGAGACAATCACGGACATCGAATAATCGAGGTACGAATCCCGCATCTCGTCCTCCATCAGGACGGGCAGGATTTTTTCGTTAAACAGAGCCATATCCCCTTTACAAACCTATAGGTTGCGTTAGA
>CAMCXP010000055.1 GCA_945883395.1 Melioribacter roseus P3M-2 | reverse complement strand
CCCTTCCCACAAAGGAACCTCCGTCACTCGTCAAACAACGTCGACTCCTCAACCGGTGGAGCATTTTCGCGCTCGTATTTGTGAGCGCTATATCCACGGTGCTCTACGTGAGTAATGTGATTGCAGTGAAGAAGCTCTTGATGGACACCGACACGCTTCGGCGTCGCATTGATTCATTGCGGTGGGTGAATGAGAGTCTGCGCACGGAGTCGTATCGACTGCAGTCAGCTGAACGTATCACGCGGATTGCGCAGGATCACTTGCATTTGATTCCGCCACCGAAGGCACCAACAATCGTTGAAGAAGCTACTTCGAAGTGAGTACGACAGAACAGCCATATGAACCGATACGATGGAAGGCAGGACTCTTAGTACTCCTGTTCTCCGTTGCGTTTGTGTCCATTATTGGTCGCTTGTTCTGGGTGCAAGTTATTCAAGGGGCCCACTACCGTGATCTCGCAAAGAAACAGTACGAGAGTCGCGTGCCGCTTCGTGCCGAACGTGGTAAGCTTGTTGATCGCTCGATGCGAGACATCGCAACGATGATGCAGACAACGTCCTTCGCTGCCGATCCGCAAATGGTTGAGCACGCTGATATGTGTGCGCAACTGCTTTCTGCAGCAGCAGGGGAGCCAGCATCTGTCTATCTGTCACGCCTGCGCCGAAAGGACACGCGTTTTGTGTGGCTTGCTCGTGGCGTGAATACGGTAATGTTTCCTGTACTGGATACGTTGCAGGATCGCGGACTGATTCGCGTGAAAGAACCTAAGCGACTCTTTACACACGGTCCGCTCGCATCGCAGCTGATCGGTACAACCGATGTCGACAACAATGGGTTGTCGGGCCTTGAGCTACAGTATGATGCGCTGCTACGCGGAACAAGTGGCTTCGTGGTGATGCAGCGCGATGGACGTGGACGGCTCCGTCCAGGAGTGGACCCCGAGCGTGAGGCTCCGAAGGATGGGTTGGGTCTGCAGTTGACGATCGACCTCGAAATGCAACGCGTGGCTGAGCAGGAGCTCGCGCACGGCGTGCGGTTGGTGGGAGCTACGTCGGGAACAGTAATCGCGATTGAGCCATCAACGGGTGACATCCTAGCGATGGCATCGTATCCAACGTTTGACCCAACGCGCCTTGATCGCGCAACAGACGACGCGATTCGCATTCGCTCGATCGCGGATCAATACGAGCCCGGTTCAACGATGAAGGCGATTACGGCAGCAGCACTACTTGATCGTCGCCTCATCGGACCAAACGATATGGTTGATGGTGGTTCGGGTGTGCTCACGCTTCCCGGCGGTGTTCAGATTCGCGACGATCACCCTGTAGGACAGACAACGTTTCACGTAGCGATGGAGCAATCATCGAACGTCGTCTTTGCGACACTCGCACGAAAACTCGATGATCGCGTGTACTACAAGTACGTCCGTGACTTTGGCTTTGGCATTCCCACGGGAATCGACCTTCCAGGAGAAGTGCGCGGTCGACTCAAGAAGCCTAGCGAGTTCGATGCAACATCGAAGCTCTATATGTCCTTCGGCTATGAGCTCAGTGCAACCGCTCTTCAGGTCGTGAATGCCTATGCTGCCATCGCCAATGGAGGCGTGTTAATGCAGCCGCGCGTGGTTAAGAGCATTCTGAATGATGATGGTAGTGTCCAGACAGCCTTCGCACCTCAGCGCATCCGCCACGTCGTGAGCGAGCAGACCGCACGCACGCTGGCTGATATTCTCGTAGGTGTCGTTGAGCGAGGAACGGGAAAGGAAGCACGCATTCCAGGAGTCCGCATCGCCGGTAAAACAGGTACCGCGCAACAACTCACCGATGGAACCTATAGCCGTCAGAACTACACCGCATCATTCGTTGGATTCTATCCGGCAGACCAACCACGCGTTGCTATGATCGTGATGCTCGACCGTCCAACGCTCAGCATCTACGGTGGTGGAACTGCAGCACCGATTTTCAAACGCATCGTGCAAAAGACGATGACTATGCTGCAGCTTGATGCTGGTACGCAGAAGAACATCGCTGCATCGGCACAGACAGATACGGTAATCATCCCCGATATCCGTGGACTAACGCAAGAGACGGCAGACAGCGTTCTGCGGCGTCTTGGGTTACGGGCAGACATGACATCGGGTGCTGGGGTGATCACGAAGCAGGAACCCCAGGCAGGTACCCGACGTGAACGCGGTACGGTTCTTGTCGTATACGGTCAGCCGCTGCAAGGATCAACCACACAGCGTCCAGACGTCGTCGGCTTCCCTCTTCGTCGTGCCGTTACAGTACTCCATGCCGCAGGATTTGAGGTCAGGATCAAGGGTAGTGGCCGCGTTACACAGCAGCAGTGGGTTGGTACCACGTGCGTGATCATAGCGCAGTGATCGTTTACTGTAACCCTTCCATAGGTTCGGGAGTTCTATACCTGTGACAACTTACCGACGCATCCTCATTACGCTCCTCAGCATTGTTCCTGTCGTCTTGATGGCTCAGCCAATCACGACCGTTCGGTTGGATTTTCCACCATCTGTCATCGGTTCAGCAGACGAGCGCGAGGTGCGTGTCGATAATCTGCCGCTAGGCAGCACGTACGTGGTGACGGACACATGCGACGCGCCATTTCGTCTTATAACGCCAGTGAATGAGCTCGCAGCCAGGAATGGTGAGCTTCGTGTTCGGTTCGAGTTTGTACCGACTGTTCCAGGAACATACCGTGACGAAATTTTCCTCGAACAACGTCCACAAACAATGCCCCCGGGTGAGCGTATTCGCATCCGACTTAGTGGCACGGGCTTCCGCATCGAGCGCGTCGACCGCATTGAGTTTGACGATGTGCTGATTGGTGATTCAACGAGAAGGGTTATTCTGATACGCGATAAGTTGCTCCGTGATGTGCGATGGAGTTTGACACGGTTGCCGCTGGCTCCATTTGTCACACCTGATGCTCTTGATCCGTATCGACCAGATCGTGATACCATCGGCTTCCGTTTCACGTACGTACCAACCGCGATTGGTCGATCACGTGATACCATCGGCCTCATACGCACCTACATTCCCACCAACGTAGCACTGGATACGATCGTTGTCGTTCTGGATGGTAACGCAGTAAGGATGAAGGACAGCACTGAGATTCTCTTTGCAGATCTTTCTCCAGGCATGACGGTAACGTCAGATCTTGCGTTGCTACTTCCGGCAACTCCGCGATCGCGCAGCTTCGCGTACCAACTTCGTGCGCGGACATCGGCAACTGTTGTAGCAGGCAAGATTACTGATCCGCTGAGTGCATCGCGCACATCCATCGTTCGAACATCGTTCACGGCAGCTCCTCAATCAACGCGAGATGTGCGCGAGCAATTCGTGCTTCTGCGCAATAGCACGACCGGTGTATTGTTGGACTCAACGATTATCACTGCGCGCGTCACAATGAAGCCGCAACCCGTTGAGCTTCGCGCCTCGTATACTTCCGATACGTTGGTGCATCGTATCGGCGACACTGTTACGTTTGAGATCATTGCCAGCAGCGAACGCACGATTGATGAACCAATCACGTTGACGAACCTCATTGCTGAGTGTGAAATCAACAGTACCGTGCTTGTTCCTTTGGTGAACGATGATGTGCAGGAAGTCACACGTGACGACCGCGCGTATGTGCGCATCACAGCGCCGGAACCTGTAACGGTCACACAGGACAGCAGCGTTGTGCTGCGATGGAGAGGTGTTGTTGTTCTTGGTAACGCTGTAACATCCCCACTGAACCTCGGGCTTGTAACAGCATCGTTGCCATCTGGACAGCGAATCACACTCTCGGCCACACCATCGGTGCTGCGTGTATCGAATGTGTGGATACAACAGGATGGAACGCCGCGCCTCATCAATTCTCGCGCCGCTCAGCTGACAATCGCCATAGCACCCAACCCAGTTCCTGCGACAGGCACCATCACTATTGATAGCCTTCCGGCAGGTATTGGTCGACTCGACATCGTCGATGCACGTGGAGTAGTCGTTATCGATCTCACGCAGCAACTGCGTGTAGGACGTCGAGAGTTTAGTGTTGGTACGTCCGCTGGAGTTGACGCTACCCTACTTCCGGGTCTGTACTACGCGCGCCTGAGTGCGCAACTGCTGCCTCAGCAATCTATTTCGTCGGTTGTTCGAGCATTCGTCCTCCTCTGAGCATAGTTTTGCTGCTATGCACCTTGTGACGTTAATTGCTATTCTCGCTGTGAACACGATAGGGTGTTTGGCTCAAGAGCCAGACATCTGGACGTGGAATGTGCAGGGGGCCTGGATACGTCCAACAGGAACCGGCTCGTTTCCGTCGATCCCAGGAATTCCATCGCCGGGCGATCTCACATTTGAAGCTCGCAGCTCGGTGTCGGCAGCGCAGTTTGCCGTTGGTGGCGACATTGGAATCCCTTCTGATCTCCGCATCGGTGGACGTCTTCGGTACGCTGCAATTGAACTGCAGTATCGCGCTAATGAACGTGTACCGATAGCAAATCCGGACGGAACCGGAGTGTACGTCGCGACGATTGCGCATGATCTGAACGCCCGCACGGTGAACATCGATATTGCACCCTACATCCGCTACGAGCCACTGCGATGGCTTGCCCTAGAGCTTGCTGCACCTGTGATGATACCACTCTCATCTCGGTATCAGCAGCGCATGTTCTTTTCAGATCCTCAGAGCTTTTCATTTCTGGATGGTTCCATAGAACGCATCATAGCACAAGGCACGATACCATCACTCGCTGTTGCTTCATTTGCATTGCAGGCACGCATCGAAGGTGTGGTTGAGTTATCATCTTCCGGTCCTCTCGTACTCACACCATTTGTTGCCTATCAGCAATCAGTTACGTCACCAGCACCAGATGGTGCGTTGCGTTCAAGCATGCTATCAGTAGGGCTTGGCCTGCGCAGTAGCTTCAATGCCGGAAGTGAAGTTGCATTCGTTCCCATAGTTCCACGCCGTCGAGATCGAACACTTCGTGATACGACCGTCGAACTTAGTCGGATGGTGAAACAACCAGTAACGATACTCATGCAACGCAGTACCGATTCTGTTGACGAAGGTGATGTACGCGAAGTAACAATCCGTGAGACATACGTTACGTACTATCCCAAGCCCCCTGCCATTCTGCGTGCATCGATGCAACTAGCATTTGTGCATACCGATGGGACAGTGTCGGATGATGCACGAGTGCTCGCTCAACGTGTGCGTGCTGCGCATGTCGTGCAGCTCTTGCCGCTCGTTGTGTTCGATAGCACCTCTGTAGAGCTACCACAGCGCTATGTGAAGCTTTCTCCGGCCGAAGTTCCAACGTGGAGGCCAACGTTATCGGTAACAGACGCGCCAACTCATTGGCAGTATAGCATTCACAATGTTGTTGGGTCTCGATTGCGCTCATCGCGCACAAGCTGCAGTCTTGTCGTATACGTCGATTCAACACAAGCAGGTAGGGCTCGCGCTGAGCAGCGTGCCCAAACAATCCGACGATACTTGCGTGAGACATTTGGTATTGACGACCGCAGACTGCCCCTTCGGATTACGCAAGCATCTGGTGTTCTCGCCAACTGCATTGGATTCGATCCCGTGAATCCCGCACTTGCAACGCTTACGACAACACAAATGCTCAACGATACCGAGCTACCGAACGTACGTGTGGTACCTGATGTGGTGAGTGAATCTGGCATCCTGCGCTGGGCTGTATCTGTCCAAACCAATGGACGCACAGTCCGCGTGATATCAGACACTGGTGCGCTGCCTGCCGTCATTCCGTGGAACATGAATGCAGACCTACAGTCGGAAGCGCGCCAACAAGACGTAGATCTCCATCTCGAGGTAGTTGATCGTGATAGTGCTTGGGCCCGTAGTGAACCGGCGACGATTCGTCTGCGATCACAGGCGGCAGCCGACCGCTCGATGATCCCTATTGAACGCACAGAGTATCTCGATCTCACGACGTCTGTTCCAGGACTGCAACTACCATCAATTGACCACCGTGATGCCATCCGTGCCACACCCCGTGATGGAAGCTCATCGTGGTACCTGCGTGGATTAGAGGAGCCCGAGCTCTCGATCTATCAACACGCAACGCTATGGCGTAAACAAGAACGGCGTCCGTAGTTACTGTTGAATTGCCTCGAGTTCTTGTGACCATCGAACGACGTTACGCTTCTGTGCGCGGCCAACTGTGATTGCCTGCTCAAACGAGCGAACAGCAGCGCCGATATCACCACGTGACTTTGCAAGCAGGCCCAGTTCGCCGTGCGCATCCATCTCGTAATCGGCCAGGCGAACAGCTTGAGCGTGTCGCACAGCTGATTCAAGATATGATCGCGCTTCAGCAGCATTCCCATCTGCACGGAAGCGACGACCAAGCAGCAACGCGTATTGTGCAGATCGCACATGGTCGCTGGTTGCATTCGACTGCTCATACTCAGCGATGAGTTGCTTGAGTACAGGATCAGGTGCTGTCGTTTTGGCATCAATCGTGATTGCACGATCTGTCGTTGCTGTCGGCGTTGGCACACGTGTGGTAGTTGGTGCCACAGCAGCTGGTGCTGATTGTTCAGGCAGTGTCTGCTCGACTGACGGCTGTGATGGTGCCGACTGCATGCGCTGTTCAATCGGAGGAGCTGGTGCAGGTTCGTCTTGCTGTGTTGCCAAATAGATTGCACCACCAGAGATTGCTACAGCGGCAGTGCCTCCAACGACCCAGGTCCATACATTGTGTGCAAGGAATCCGAGCAGCCCACCGCTCGCTGCACCAACGGCAATCTTTGCCGCAATGTTTGCTTCAATCGTTGAAAGGAAGCCCACCGGATAGGCAACCCGTGGTGGATCTTGCTGTAGGAGACGCTCAACGGTGAGCATCTCCTTCACTTCTTGCGCAAATGCAGGATCGGCCATTTGCTGAGCTTCGAACTCGAGCAACTGATCCTCGCTCAGTGAGCGATCAAGAAATCCTGCGAGTAGTTCGTGGTTCGTCATCGGAGTTCATCGATAATCGTGGACATAGACTGTTGAATGAGTTTTTTAGCCCGGAACACGCGAACCTTTGCCAAGGCTACCGTGATGCCAAGTGTTGCACCGATGTCTTCGTATGGAAGGTCATCGAAGTATTTCATGGATAGCGCTTCACGAAACTCTTCGGGAAGTCTACTGATTGCTGTGTGAAGTGCCTGTCGGAGAAGAAAATCAGAGCTATGTGTTTCTTCAGGTTCGATAGTCATGATGTCATCTGTGATCTCAACCGTGTGTTTGCGACCGCGTAGTGTCTTGAGACAGAAGTTCCGTGCGATAGTGAACAACCATGCAGCAAAGGAACCATCATGAAACGACGCCCGCTTGTCGAATACTGTTAACTGGATCGTCTGAAACACATCCTGGGCATCATCGTGTGAACCTAGTGCGCGCAGACAGTATGCGTACACCCGCTTGTCGTACCGCTTGAAGAGGGTACGGAAGGCCTGATCGTCGCCGTGGTCTCGGACCATTGCGAACAGTTCTTCATCTGTGAGGAGGGTGAATGGCATAGAACAGGCAAAAGCGAAGTACACGAGAAAGAATCCTACATCATAGCGTCCGTTACAGCGAAACCGTATCTTTTCGCATGAGATCTTACTGGGATACTACGGCATGGCAGGCATATGACGTTGTTGTCATTGGTGGGGGTATCATCGGCATCAGTACCGCGATATCCTGTGCCGAGCGCCATCCTGATCACCGTATTGTTGTCCTCGAGCGAGGTCACATACCATTTGGTGCCACAACGAGGAACGCGGGATTTGCATGTTTCGGCTCGCTGAGCGAGATCGCGCACGACATCGACCTGATGGGCATTGATGCGGCGCATGATCTTGTACGAATGCGCCTAGACGGACTTCGCATGTTGATGCAACGATGTGGGGCAGACGACATCGCGTATAGGAACGATGGCGGAAGTGAGGTCTTTCTCGAGGATCATCCAGCGCTTGCGCGCATTGATGATGTCAATGCAATTCTGCGGGACGTACTCAATCAGAACGCGTTTCACGAGCGGAATGATCTTCGCGCGGCATATGGACTATCGCACGACGTCGTTGCGCTGATTCACACGTCGCACGAGGGTACGCTTCATTCAGGGAAGATGCTTCGGAGGCTGTGGAAGCTCGCAGCCGAGCGCGGTGTAGAGATTCGCACAGGAACGACGGTCACGAGCATAACATCGGATTATAGCTCTGTGCGCATCCACTGCGAGAGTGTGCAGCAGACCATCGACATTCGTTGTTCGCACGTTGTCGTTGCGACAAACGCCATGATTCCATCATTGGTGCGGTCGTCTGCGATACCAACTATCCTCCCAGGACGTGGTCAGGTACTTGTCACCGAGCCAATACCAGGACTCTCTCTCCGTGGATCGTTTCACATGGATGAGGGCTATTACTACTTCCGTGAGCTTGACGGACGCGTCTTGGTAGGGGGCGGACGGAACATTGACATAGATGGCGAGGCTACGCTGTCGCACGACACCACGCAGCGCATACAGGATGTTCTCGAACACGTGCTGCGCAACGTGATTCTGCCGCATCACCCATCGATCAACATTGAGCATCGATGGGCCGGCACCATGGCCTTCACAGAGAGTAAGCAGCCAGTTGTGGCCGTAGCCGAACCCAACGTAATTGTTGCCTTTGGCTGCAACGGAATGGGCATAGCGCTAGGCTCTGCTCTTGGCGACCTATGCGCCGACCTTCTTGATCAACAGAAATGGGCGCATCACCAGTTGGTGACGCGCCCATGATAATCGAGCTGTAGTCTTACTTTGTGTCGTTGATTGCCATTACATACACGACCAAGCCGAAGCCGATCTTATTGACAGCATCACCGATGTTGTAGATCAGATCCATGTTTGTGACAGGGACCACGCCATCCATGAGGTTGCCAGGAAGAAGCATGTATCCAACCGGATAGATTGCCCAACCAACAAGTGCGAACCAGCGAAGGCGCACAAATGCTGTCTTCACGCCTGCACTATCGGAGGCATCGACGCGCTTGCGAGCTTCGCCCATGAAGATTTCATAGATGATGACTGCCCAACCGATTGTGGAGATGATACCCCACATCACGTTTGACTCTGGTTGGACTGCTTCGCCCATGTATCCTGCAACCAGCATCAACACAGCACCGCCGAAGAGGCGCCACAGCATTGAGGATGAAGCACCGGCTGGACGGAGCAAGAGGTAGAATTCAATGCACATCAACGGAACCGTCAGGATCCAGTCGATATAGCGGAACTGCGTTGGTGACGTGCCCGTGTCGAGCCACACACCACGCATGTAGAAGTAGTGTACGGCAGCGATCATCGTGATCAGTCCCGACACAAGCATCGATGTCTTCCACTTATCCGAGACGCGTCCGCGCTCGAAGAAGAAGAACACCGAGGCGGCGAACATCGCCATGTACCCGATAAAGAACGTGAATCCAATGTAGTCGCCAGCGGCGAGTGTGCCATTGGATGCCAGGGCTGTGCTTGATCCAAGCAAAGCCACAGAAAGAGATAGAGCTGCAAAACGCAGGGTAGCAGAGACCATAGGTCCTCCCTCGTACTTCAGAATAACCGCATTGCCGTTAGTCGGCATATCGCGGGGCCGCATCCTGAGATTGACCTCGCGATACAACGAATACTACTTCGTTGTTCCTGACGTTGTTCCGTGATTCTTGCGTCCGTCCAATGACCAAGCGTGTTGAGTTACAACCGCCGAACCCCCCGGTTCGGTTCCCCGACTGCGTAAAATATGCGGTTTCTCGTAAGAATCAAGGGAATTCAGCCCAATACCTGCCCCCTTCAACCGTATTTTTGTGCCGTGGCACAAGCAAAACGCGACATTGTAGCGGGGCCTCCCGAGTTAAAGGGGCATCCATTATCCGATCTAGAGAACCTCTTCCTGGAACGGGGCGAGAAAAAGTACCGTGCGCAACAGGTGTACGATGCGCTCTACATCCATCGCATCGACGATGTGGAAGGGATGCACCTACTGCCGCAGCAGCTGCGGGATGTCCTACAAGCGGACTATCGCACAGAGAGCGTGAAGCTCCAAACGGTGCAGCATTCCGAGGACGGAACGAAGAAGTTCCTCTTCGAACTGCACGATGGTCGCGCCGTTGAGAGCGTCCTGATACCGAGCGAGATGCGTGAAGCCGATGGCGGTCCGCGTCGACTTACACTTTGCGTATCTACCCAAGTGGGCTGCAATCTCGGATGTGTTTTCTGTGCAACTGCCTCGCTAAAGCTTACCCGCAATCTCACATCCGGTGAGATCGTTGACCAGTTTCTCCAGGCACAGAAACACTCCGAGAAGCTGATCACGAACGTCGTCTTCATGGGTATGGGCGAACCCATGAACAATTACGACGCCGTGATGCGTGCGACGCAGATCTTCAATGATCAGCGCACAAAGATGGTCGCACCACGCCGCACCACGCTTTCGACAGCAGGAGTTGTACCTGGTATCATTCGCATGGCTGATGAAGGCCAGATCATTAAGCTGGCTGTGTCGCTTCATGCGACAACGCAAGAACTGCGTGCAGAACTCATGCCGATTGCCAAGAAGTATACACTGCCGGAGCTCATTGAAGCACTCGAATACTACTATCGCGCCACGCGGAAAAGTGTTACCTACGAATACATTCTGTTCGATGGCGTCAACGATTCGATTGACGATGTGCGTCGATTAGGCAAGCTTGCGCGACGCATGCCAACCAAGGTAAATGTGATTCCGTTTCACGATATCGACTTCACACAGCCGCAGGGATTTGCCAAGACACTGAAGCCATCATCGCCTGAGCGGTTCGAGTGGTTCCTGCAGAAGCTGCGTGAGGAAGACGTTCAGGTGTTGGTGCGTTCATCAAGTGGTGTTGATATCGATGCTGCCTGCGGACAGCTTGCGTTATCGAAGGAGCATGCTGCATGATTCGCTCCGTCGTTCTGTGGTTCCTCGCATTGGCATGTCTCGCATGCGCTGAGCAGCATCTCTATGCACAGGATCTCGGCATTGATAATCAAGTGTTAGATGCATTAGAATACGCCACCGATGCTGAGTACTACGTGCGCCTGGTTAACGGTGATGTTGTTACGGGCACGATTGTTGAGATCAACTCCGACTCGTCTGGATCGTTCCTTCGCATTGCAACCTCCTTTGGACGTGCACGGTTGTATGCTCGCGAGATCTCGTGGATCGGTCTTCGTGAGGCATCGTATCGAGCTCGTCATCGAGGAATACTTCTGCCGACTGCACAAGCGATTGGTAATGATCACTATCTGGCACTTGTAGAAGGCGTCATGCCATCAATCGGTGTGGGCATAGGTTCGTTCCTTAGCATCACTGCCGGACGCACCGTTGTGCCCGGTATAGGGTGGTCGAATCAGTTCAGCACGGTGAACGTGAAGGGCACGGTGTATGAAGGACCGAACGGCCTGGTGGAACAGGGCAAGCAGGTGTATGCACTCGGTGTAAATGGCGCGTGGGTAAACGACGTCAACTTCATCGGACATCTCTACGGTGTAGCAACATTTACTGGCAAGCGAACAAGTGTGAGCACGCTCGTGCACGCAAAGGTGTCGGGCAAGGATGATTACACGGTGAGCGGCGGGACATTGTTTAGCCCCTTTCGTTTCCCGTATACTAACGGAGCGATTGGTGTGGCGCTCATGATGGATGTACGGTTCCCGGAAATGCACGATCTGCATTTCATTGGCGAGTTATGGAATTCCGATCTTACACGACCATCGAATAGTGCGCTGTTTGTCGGGCTTCGGCAGGGCAACACCGCACTCACCTTTGACGTTGGTGTTGCGGTATTGCCCGGACCAAATGTAGCGCCCACACTGGTGGTGCAGTGGACGCCGTTTTAAAGTGCTGGTGGGAAGACCGTAAGTGGGATTTCCTTCCCAGTCTTGGTAAACAGGTGAATACCGACGAGTCCATACTTGTGATTCGCGACGTACACGATCTTCTGCAAGGCGGGATCACCATCGACAACACTCTCCGTCTTGTAAACCTTCAGATTCCAAAATCCAACCGGATAATCGTCGGTTGTTGAGTGATAGGTTACGGTGCGGCGCGTTGTTACACCCTTGCTATCGGTGAATGCCCAGCTATCACCAACCTTCATGTTGTACTTGATAACTGTGAACGGTTTGGAGAGATCGCCCTTCGATGCGATAAATTCCTGAATACCTTGGTCGGTGACCTTCACCTTGACATCGGCACGAATCTTCAGTCGGTTGGGTGTGCTCAGATCAATCGTTGCACCGTAGTGGTCAAGAATCCAATTCACGACCTCCAGTTTCGCGGCTTGCGGTAGATCCTGCGTGCCGAGCAGCGTATCAAATTCATGGACGAGGTCGAACGAGGCATCGAGATTTACAGACACCGTTGTGATGCCGTTCTCGCGTTTCGTGACGGTGTTCGAATCCTTGTAGTCATACTTCCAGACATTCGGAAAGAGGCGTCCGAGGTCCATAGACACCCCCCAATCTTGACCAACATCGGTGAGTTCAAGATCCGTGTTGCCGTTAAGGTCATTCGGTCCCTCCTCGGATGAATCAAGGAGTCCGCATGGAAGATCTCTATAGGGGAATAATGTGATGATCAATACACCGCAAGTTTCCTGTTATTCATCGGGCATTCTATGACAAACGTCAGGTTTCCATGCGTTTTTCCCGATCGGAGATTCCCAATAGTTTCGGCCGACTTTGTATATTCGCAACCTCTGGTTCGGTAGCTCAGTTGGTAGAGCAATGGACTGAAAATCCATGTGTCGGGGGTTCAACTCCCTCCCGAACCACACAACACAACGACCCCTTGGACCGTATGGTACAAGGGGTCGCTTCGTTTCCTGCTAGGATGGATGCATGCACCGTATCTTCCATTCGTTCATTTACGACACAATGGGACTTGGGGAAACATGTCGTCTCGAACTGGACTCGACAGGGTGCTGAATCTGCCACCCTTCTGGCTCGCATTTGCGTTCATGGCGCTTGTTAGCCTACCGATGTCATATGTGGCATTGCCCATCTCGGCAGCCCCACTAGGCCCCCTACCGTCCATCGCGATCATCATTGTTGTGACGACCATCATGTGTGTGAGCACATCGGCGATAGCGGAAGCAGTTGTTTCTATACCTGCTGATGTTCGGCCAAAGAATCTTCGT
>CAMCXP010000054.1 GCA_945883395.1 Melioribacter roseus P3M-2 | reverse complement strand
CGTGCGTTGAATGTGCGCTGCAATCCGCGCGCGGATCGACGTCCGAAGGTCGATGCTGCATCATGATACACGCCAGCAACAACAAGCGAAACGCCACTACCCTCCTCCATCGATGTGAACGGATTGAGCAAACCGAACTTGACGAACCCATCAACTCGTCCAATGTCTGTTTTGACATCATACGGCTTAGCCCAGAGAGAGTCGTGATGCTCAACCATACGTTCATGCAGAACGCTTTGGCCAGACACATGTTGATCTTGAAGACCACGAAGAAATACCTGCCACTCGATCTCATCGTTGTTATACATCCATCGATGAACAATGTTCACCTGACGGAACGTTGGGATGTCTGCAAACCCATCATTGTTTTGATCCATAGCCATATCCATAATGCGACCATGGAGCATCGTCATCGTTGAGAGCTCGTCGGTCACGCGTTGCGCACCGTAGAGATTGAGCTCGAACCGCTGCATCGCATTAGCATAGGCATTTGCATACAGCGTTGGACTCGTGCTGGGGTTATGCATGCAGAGATTGATCTGCCCCGAGATCGACTCGTAGCCATTCGTAACTGTAGAAGCCCCCTTAGCGATGCTGATTGATTCCAAGAATGGACCAGGTACGTGATCCATTCCGAACGGTACTTCGAGTGCTCGTGGTAGAGGTACAGCTTCGATCAGCATCTGCGTATAGGTTCCACGCAGACCCAGCAGTTGCATTTGTTTGGCTCCCGTCACTGCGTCGGCAAACGAAACTTCAACCGACGGATTCTTCTCGAAGGATTCCGCCAATGAACAGCACGCAGCCTTCGCCAGATCCTTTTTCGTGATTACCTCTGTCTTGATTGGCGAACGCGTAATCGTCGACTCTTCGGCCTCCACAAGAACCTCAGATGACACAGTAGGATCGAGCTCGATCGTCACGGAATCCGTACGGAGATCGACGACGACATACCGCGTTTGATACGATACAAAGCGAATCTCCAAGGTATCAGCTGCATCTCTCCGCGCGATAGCAAACGCACCGGATGGGTCCTTAACAACAGTACCTATCTGGGTATTCTTCCAGCGCACTGTTGCACCGCGAAGCGGCTGGAGGGATCCATCAGGTTGGCGCCCAAGGACGTTGCCCTTGAGATCATCAAGCGCACAGAGATTTGTGGGCAGCAACACCACGACCACCATGAGTGCAATCAGCACTCGAAGGGAATACTTCATAAGAGGATTGTCTCGACGTGAAGAAATGAACGGCATTCACGATGAGCACTCTTATAGTTGTCGAACTCCTAGCTGCGCTCGCTCAGGGGGCGAGGGGGTACCACACGCAGATACACACCACACTCGCACCTGCGCGACACGCACAATGCCGATATGATGGACTACGCTGTACGTGGCAAGAGGCACAGCACATTCATGTACGTGTGAGGATGCTATGGCATCATCGAGCGCGCCCACATGTGCAAACTCTACCGTAAGATCGATGTCATCACTACAAGATGGATCGTCTTCACAGCATGGGTCCGTAACCGGACAACACGTCATCTGGCTGCAATCCGCCTGGAGGGCCACACGTTGACCACAGCAATACTGAGCAACAACTGGACCACCGGCAACCATCAGGAGCTGAAAGCAGAGGAGAATCGGAGTAAGAATGTAGCGCTGTACGGCCATGGCAGTAAAGATAGTGGTAATTCTCGGTCGAACTGCACAATTGATGCTTGACAAAACCCCGGCAATTCGCTACGTTAGTCCATCCTAGTTCTCGCTCTCGCAACGGAGGGGTATATGTCCGACGTGAAGCACTACAGCAACGGAGAGATAACGATCGTCTGGAAACCAGAGAAGTGCGCGCATTCTGCCAATTGTTTTCGAAATCTGCCGGTGGTCTTCAATCCGCGCGTTAAGCCCTGGATTCAGCCGCATAATGCGCCGACCGTGGAGGTCATCCAGGTCGTGCATGGTTGTCCGAGTGGTGCGTTAACGATGTTGGACGGAGACGTACCCCAACCCGAGTAGAGCAACTTTTTAACAGTTCCGCATTCGTCACACCTCGCAACCAATCAGTCTGCTATCTTTGCCTCATGATTCGTCGCCTCGCCATCCTCGCTGTCCTCGTGTGCACTACGGTCGTGGCCTACGGCGTCCAGGTTACACTGCAGTACTTCAATGCGAAGTCGAATGGCACCTCAATCTCACTAGAATGGAAGTCGACAGCGGAGTCGAATCTGATGCAGTACGAAATTGAACGTGCCGGCGAAGACAACCAGTTCCGCTATGTTGCTACTCTTCAATCACGCGGCAACAATACGGTGTATTCCTACCGCGACGACGAAGCCTTTGGTAAAGGCGACGGCAACGACGGTTCTGTTGCACGCAACTACTTTACCTACCGTCTGAAGATGGTCACACAAGAGCGCGCGGCCTCGTACTCAAACACTATAGGCGTAACGCACAACGTGAGTGGCATCAAGCGCACATGGGGCATGATCAAGGAAATGTTCCGATAAGGAACGTTCTGTGACCGACTACGACATCAGACAATGCTATTCGCGAAGCGGGTCAATCCTCTTCGCGATTCTAGTTTTGGTAGGTGTCAGTCCCGGACAAGACGTTGGCAACCGGTGTGGTTTTTCGGATCGCACGACGCCCGATATCCGTGGCAAGATTGCCGAAGGTGTTCAGCAACTTCGTCCAACACTCCCGCTGTTTCACGACTCGCCCACGGGTCGGTTTCGCGTCCACTATACCACCAATGGTCCGGACGCCGTGCCAGCTGACGACGCAGCGATGGATGGCATTCCCGACTACGTGGAAGAGTGCATTGAAGCTCTTGAGCTCGCCTGGCGCCTTGAAGTCGATACGCTTGGGTACCTCGCACCGCCGGGCGACCGAGGTGCTGGTGGGAGCGATGCTCTCGACGTGTACCTGCGCAATTTGTCGAAGGCAGGTCCGGGTGGATCGAGCTATTACGGCTTAACGTCGCTTGATGTGAAAGTAGCGTCAACCCCGACAGAGAAATTCACCTCATGGATCGAACTTGACAATGACTTTTCTGAGTCGGATCGTGACGCGCGCGGCAATGTGTCGTTCGCGACGTTTGGCATCGATGCTCTGCGTGTGACGTGCGCGCACGAGTTCCACCATACAATTCAGAGCGGACGATATGGTGTGGCAAGGATGAACAGAAGTCTTTATGAGCTAACGTCAACATGGATGGAGATTCGCGCGTGGCCTGCAATTCGAGATTGGGCGGCGTACACCGCGCGACTGCTTGAAACTCCCGAGGCGTGGCCGCTTTCTGGCGAATCGGCCAACACTGGCTACATCTGGGGTTGGTTTGGCAATGCACTCTCGTCTGCACATCCAAACATCCTGCGCACAATGTGGGAACTGATCGCAACGGACATGCCCACTACGACTGCCCTGGTAGAAGCATGCAAGACGCATTCCACAACGTTAGGTACCATCTTCTGCTCTTCGCTGCAATGGCTCTACCGAACGGGATCGCGCGGCGCTGGTAATCCGTTGTTGCCTGCTGCGGAACTCCTACCGGAGATACGATTCTTCTCCGATCGACCCGTCGAGGCTCCTACCACAACGGAGATCGGACGTCTCATCGGATTCGAGGTACGCGCAGTACGATTGTTCGTGCCCTCGTCTTCGTCACGTCCGCCTGTAAGCGTAGGCGTGATGGTGTGCGATGCCGACGAGGCTGAATATGCAAAACAAGGATCCGGACCTGATGGACGATATCGCATCGAGCTCACGAATGCTCCGAGTGGGTCCGATATGCGCATTGACGGAACGCAATGGGGCCTGCATGTGGAGTCAGCGTACTGTTCGCATGTCGAGGGGGCACAAACAGTTTCGCTCAGCGAACCCTACCCACAGCCACTCTCGTTGCAGCAGACGCGACGCGTCTACATCCCGATGACGAACGAGCCAATTGGTACTCGCATCACGCTTTCGCTGCTAACGCTCGGCGGTGGTGCTCTTCAGTCGTATAGTACAACAGTGGTGCTCGACGACGATCGCATCGTTGCACCATTTGACCTCGAGGGCGACCTCCCACCCGGCACGTATCTTGTCCGCAGTGAGTCGTCGTATTCGACCATGCTTCACAAGGTTATTCTCCAACGATGATGACGCTCGAACTTTCGTCAATCGCGAAAACGTACAACGGACGTCGTGTGCTGCGCGACGTAAGCCTTTCGGCATCACCGGGCGATGTCGTTGGCATTCTCGGTGCAAATGGAAGCGGGAAATCCACACTCGTCAAGGTGATTGCCGGTGTGATCCGTGCCGACAGCGGAACTGTTACATGCAAGCGCGATGGCAGGGCGCTTGACGCTCATGCACGACGCGCATCGTGTGGCTTTGTCGCGCCCTACTTGGCGCTCTACGAAGAGTTCACACCGTATGAACACCTTCAACTGCATGCGCACCTTCACGGCGCACCATGCACGGCGGAACATATTGCCACGACGCTCGCAATGGTGCAGATCGGCCATCGTGCACACGATCGCATCCACACGTTTTCCAGTGGTATGAAGCAACGCGTTGCGTTGGCATGTGCGGTTGTCCTTGCACCACCGCTCTTGGTCCTTGACGAGCCTGGCTCGACGCTCGATGTAGCTGGTCGCGATGTTTGCGACGTAATCGTTCGCGACCAAACACGTCGCGGTGGAATCACAATCTTGGCTACAAACGACGAACGCGAAGCTCATCTATGTTCACACATCTATCGCATTACCTCCTAGCGGCAATTGCCGAGCTCACGGCTGGCCGCACAGCCAACGGGTCCTGAGCAAACCCCACGAGTAGCAATGGCTCGTCGATCGAACGCTCTGCATATAACGAGCACGGGCCGAGTGCGTCTGCACTCGGCCCGTGGTAGAATTCGGTGTGGATCCGTAGGCTTCTTACTTCGCCTTCGGCTGTGTGCCTTGGAAGACTGGGCTTTGCGATTCCATCACGAAGCCATAGGCCTTGAGGTCGAGCTCTGGATTCTCAGGATGCGTTGTCTTGACCTTCACACCACCTGAGTAGTTGCCCTTCGCGGCAGGAACAACCTTGACGACGACAGCAAGCTTTTCACCTGGCTTTAGCGCAACACGCGATGCTTGGTTACAGACGAGTCCGCCATCTGTTGTCCAGTCAGAGAAGATAATTTCTTGATCCGAGTTGTTCGTGAGTTCCATCTTCGATGTCGCTTCTTGACCAAGCTTCAAATCAGAGAATGAGAAGTACATCGATGGCGAGTACATGATCGCACGCTGCACGTCACACTTGAGCCAGATGTAACCAGCACGGACAGCTGTGTCTGCTCCCGTTGGCAATGGTGTGTTGCTCGTCTTGTAGGCCTTGTAGGCATCATTGCCTTCAAGATCCGCCCATGAGATGTTGATGTTCTTTGTCATCGGGCCAACATTGGACGGGCTGATGTTCAGCTTGACCTTCATCGTGCTGACCTCGCCTGGCTTGAGATCGGTCTTATCAGGATCTGTCTTTGTGCAGCCACAGCCCGGACGGACTTCTGTGATGCGAAGCGGACGATCACCGATATTCTTCATCTTGATCTCTGCTTCGAGGTGGCCTTCCTTCGGTGGCTTGACCTTACCCCAATCGTAGGTTTCCCCGCCAACAACTTCGAGTTTCGCTTGTGCCGAGACAGTAACAGCGCTGAGCGCAAGTGCAGCAAACGCGCAAAGTAGGTGCTTGAACATCGGTTCGTACTCCTTTGAAAAAAATAACGTGCCGTAAAGTGCCTACGACGCAGTTGCAAATATACTATTGCGCGCCTTACAGCCCCTTGAGAAGACGCAGGCGAAGGCCAATCGACCGCATCGACCAGTCGTCATTTGTCAACAGGCTACCAAGGGGCATTCCGAAACCAACCGACGGCTGGATGACCATGCCATAGGCCAGGGCGATATCATACCCTATCTGCACAAACGGCTCGACGACGACGGGTGTCGTGTTGTCGACGAAGGTCTGAGCAATCACGACCTCTCTCCCTGGGTTCTGTCCACTGAACTCAGCACCTGAGGGTTCAACGATGCGTTCGCGCTGCGTGAGCGCGCCCCCTATCGATGCGTGGACTCGGGCTCCGACTGTCGCTAGGAGGTTCGTCGGTCCGAGCCGCATACTTACCGATCCGAAGCCAGTGGCATATGTCAGTGACCCGTCGAGGACGTACTCCGTCTGGAGGAACTGTCCAGTACTGAGCGGTACTGGCTGTGTTGGGGCAACGAACGATGCGTGAAACACGGAAACCCCGAAGCCAGCAGAGACGTTGATCCTTGAGCTCAGCCACTGCGTAGCGACAAGCGAGAGGGACATCGGAAGTCCCGAACCGTTGTCAAAGGTGCAACACGTGACGCCGATCGATTGCTCGATATAGTCGAGCCGCGCCGGATAGACGGCATACGACAGTCCAACTTCGAGACCGAGATACGTGCGTGGAATCTCATGGGGGCCTCGTGGCGATGCCTCCCACGTGTATCCTTGTGCTGCGGCATCACACGCAAACGCAAGAAGCGCTGCTACGATGAGACCACAGTGCTTCATCTACCCACCACGAAGGGTACGACAATGTAGCGTTGCGACGACCACACAATGACAGAATATGCTGCAGGTGGCAGGCTTTCCACGCCGATATCTACGGCATGCGATCCCGGAGCAAGATCATCATCGAGGATCACCATGCGTTCGCGGCCAAACGCATCGACACAGACGGCTCGCACACGTTCGTGGCGAGGCACAAGCACGGTAAGCGTCCCACGATCAACCACGGGATTCGGGAACACACCGGCCATTGCCTGATTACGCATGATCGCTGTTTTGTACGTGAGGCCACAGAGCGAGTCGATATGGAAGACGCCCGACACGATACGAACAGGTATAAGATCCGGACAATCGACAGAACCAAACGTTGTTGCGAGTGAGGAAATCCGCAGTGGCGAGTCAAGGCGGGTGCCAAGCATCGCGCTGAATACAAGTCGCGTGAACACTGGGCGTGCCTCGAATCGGTCGGGAGCAGTCCACGCCAGGCGCAAGCTGTGCCCATCTGCAGAGAGTCGTTCAGGCATTCCAGCTACTTCCGTGGCTGTGCCAAGTGATATCGCGCGTTCAAATCGAAGGACGGTTGTATCAATATCGATCGCCAGCGTAGAACGCTCGAAGGCACCGACAAGCGCAGGAGATACAGTAATATCAATCACAACATTGCTAAACCCAGGTCGCGCCGCAACTGTATCAGGCATACGCACGAGTATGGTGTCGCGCATGCGAAGCGCAGCCGCCTGTAATGGAACTGCGACGATGTTCTGTTGAAGCGCGTTCGATACAATGTCGAGCGTGTCTGTGATGCTGCCCTCCGCTGTCGGACGATAGTCGAGCGTCACGAACGCTGACTGCTGCGGAGCTATCGTCAGAGCCTGCGGCGAGGCTGTCAACGCAAGCGATCCAGATCGCGAGCGAATTGCCGTGATGCGCAAATCGAGATCGCCTGTATTCGTGATACGCATGCTGTCGCGCGCTGTCGACGCACATACCGGAGAGTAGGCAATTGTATCGAAGATAACTTCGGCCGGTTCAACAGAGATGCGGGCTCGACGTTGACGTCCAATCATAGTGAAGATGATCGGCTGAACATCTTCCCTTGATGTAATCGTAAAACGCGATCGAATGTTCGTTGTAATCGCATAGCGCATTGCCGACTCCCCTGCCACCGAAGGGGAGTACGTCACGATAAGCGTATCGCGTGCGCCACGCGCAATAAAGGGCAACCCATTATTCAGTGGCTGCTGGACTTTGAACGAAGCTGTATCAGAGGCAACGCCATTACCTCGCGGTTGCTTCTGTTCGAGGAGAATGATGGGATCAAGATTGCCGACGTTCTCAACAATGATCACAGCCCGCACGGTGTCCTGTGCCGAGCCAACGGTTCCAAAATCAACAGTGTCGTCTGACCATCGCAAGCCGGAGGTCGCTTGCTCCGATTGTACATCAACGATGCGCAACCGCTGTTCGACACCAACACCGGTGATCTTTGTATCAAGCGTGACCGGACCTGACGTCGGATCGAGTCGGTACTGCAGCGTGAACACTGCACTATCGTAGCCAAGATTGCGCGGCTGATAGTAGACGTCCCAAAACACAGAGTCGAGACCACCAACAATCACGCTCTGCTTCACATTAACAGAGATCTCTGTGTCGCCAACAATTGTCGATTTAATCTCGAGCGTTTGCTTCTCGATCGCAACACTTTCTGTTTGAGTGTTGCGCACATCGAATGACCGTTGCGACCGTCTGTTAGGGTTCACATACACGGAATCGTATCGGATGATGGGCGTACCGGTTACCAAAAACTGGGTCGTACGCCGACCTCGCAGCCGAAACTGACGCTCTGCGAACGGTCCTGTTGGCTCGAATGATCGCACCACACGAATCCGCAACTGAGCTTCAACAGTGCTGTCTGGTGCAATGGAAGGCTCAGCTCGTGCGAGGTAACGTAGGTCAATACGTGCCACCTGCCCAGGAGCGACGACGATCGGGAATGTATTATCGACGACGAAGTTCTGATACCGTGGATCATCATTCGGAACCCACGGAAGATTCGTGAATTCAACGAATGGCGTCTCATTCGTCAGGACGACAGCTGTATCTGTACCAAAATTGCGAATCGTGAGCGCGCGGCGCGTGTGATTCCCAACGAAGGTCATACCAAAATCGACAATGGAATCTGTGGCAGGACGCTCAGCAATGGTGATTTCCACAGCTGGCTGCGCAAGGACCGACATGCAAGAACATGCAAGGAGAAGGACCAGCGTGGTGAAACGGGACTTCATGGTAAGGACTCTCGCCCTACCACCACGAACGAAACGTGGACAGAAATGGTGATGCTATCAATCCGAGAATGATGCTCACAGCGGTTGTCACAACAAGCGTGATTCCTGCCAGACCAGACGTGGCTGGCTCACGCTCACCTGATGGCTCGGTGAAGTACATCTTCACGATCAGACCGAGATAGAAGTACGCACTAATCACCGAAGACGCCACGGCAACAATCGTAAGCCACGTGTATCCCGTTTCGATTGCCGAAACGAATAAGAGGTACTTTCCAAGAAAACCTGCAAACGGCGGAATACCTGCGAGTGAGAGCATGAATACCGCCATCGAGAACGCTAACATGGGCTCACGCTTGGCAAGACCGGCGTAATCATTGATCTCCAAACGTGAATCATTGCCTCGCTCAAGGATCCCAACGACAACGAAGGCGCCGAGCTGCATAAACACGTACGATGTCACGTAGAACACGATGCCACTATATCCATCTGCAGTATTCGATACGATACCCATCAGCAAGTAACCAGCGTGTGCGATCGACGAGTATGCAAGCATGCGCTTGATGTTCGTCTGGACAACCGCCGTGATATTGCCCACCAACATCGTGATTGCCGACACAACAGCAAGCATGAGTTGAAGCTTCGGTGTCAATGTGGACGTCGCAGGCATCAGCATAATGAACAATGCCATGAACGCGCTGAAGGCAGCAGCCTTACCAGCTGTACTCATAAAAGCCGTGACAACCGTAGGCGAACCTTCGTAGACGTCAGGTGCCCATTGATGGAATGGGAATGCAGCAATCTTGAACGACATCGCAACTGCCATCAACACAGCGCCGATAGCGAAGAGCGTTGGGAAGTTCGTCGCGTTCTGCGCTACCACATCGCGGATAAGATCGTACTGCAGCGAGCCAGTTGCACCGTATACCAACGACATACCGTACACCAAGAACCCCGAGGCGAAGGCACCAAGAAGGAAGTACTTCAGGGAGGCTTCAACACTACGAATGTTCGTACGGAGAAACCCAGCCATCACATAGAACGTGATCGACATCAATTCGATACCGACAAACAGCACAAGCAAGTTGTTTGCATGCGCCATCAGCATCATCCCAGCCGTTGCCGAAACCAAGAGCGTGTAGAACTCATCGAGCTCGGCACCCTCGCGTTGGAGGTACGGGCGTGCAGCAAGCATTGTGAGAATACCGGCTGTGCAGAACAACACGTCGAAGTAATTCGCGACTCCTCCGAGCGTAATCATGTCCTGGAACGTCGTGCCCTTGTGGCCAGATGTTATAACGGCCAGGGCTGCCGTGAGCAACAGTGTGCCCAGGTAGTAGCCGAAAACCAGCCGCGTGTTATTGCGCACGAAGGCCTGGATCGTAATACCAATCGCACCGAGTCCGAGCCAGATTGCGATGAGAGGGAGCGAGCCAAAGTAGTCGATGTGCATGTCGTGTTTCCTACCGAACCGCGCTTAGCGTTGTTGCTGTTGAAGAGGCAGTACTGAAGAGACCTTGCCAGTAAACGTGCCGACGCGTTCAACAACGGCCTTCACGCTTGATTCTGAGAAGTGCATGAAGTGGCGAGGAGCCACACCGATCCAGATGATGAACACAGCAAGTGGCACAAGCTGCCAATACTCGCTCGCTGTCAGGTCGGGAAGATGCTTGTTCTTCGGGTTGTCGTTTGTTCCGAACATTACACGCTGGAACATCCACAGCAGGTAGACCGCTGCGAAAATCACACCGCTTGCACTCACAATGGCGAACATCGGGTTGTTAAGAACCGGGCTGGTAAAGGCGCCAAGTAGCGTGAGGAATTCACCTACAAAGCCATTGAGGCCTGGGAGGCCGACCGATGCGAACAGGGCAAGTGCGAAGAGTACAGCAAACCGTGGCATTACGCTTGTGATCCCGCCATAATCGGCGATTTCACGCGTGTGGCGGCGCTCATATAGTGCACCAACGCAAAGGAATAGCATGCCAGTCGAAAGACCGTGATTAACCATCTGAATAACAGCACCTTGCACGCCCTCGGTTGTCATCGAGAATATGCCCAAAACAACGAAGCCCAGGTGGCTCACCGATGAGTATGCAACGAGCTTCTTGATGTCCGTCTGAACCATGGCAACAAGTGCGCCATAGATAATACCAACCACAGCAAGTACCGAGATCGGCGTTGCGAACTGAACTGATGCCGCAGGGAAGAGGTCGAGATTGAAACGAATCAGACCGTATGTACCAAGCTTGAGCAATACACCGGCAAGGATCACCGATCCTGCAGTTGGAGCTTGAACGTGCGCATCCGGGAGCCATGTGTGCAGCGGGAACAGTGGCACCTTGATCAGGAACGACAGCGCAAACGCCAGGAACAGCCATGTCTGAATCTGCGGCGCGATCATTGGCGCATGTTCGCGAAGAACTGCGAGGTTCGATGTAAAGCCTGTGTGCGTCAGTTTACCTACTTCAATACCTAGCCAAATGATGGCGATGAGCATCAGAAGCGAACCAACGAGCGTATAGAGAAAGAACTTGATCGCCGCGTAGATACGATCCTTGCCGCCCCAAATACCGATGATAAAGTACATCGGGATCAGAATCAATTCCCAAAACACGTAGAACAGGAACGTGTCGGTAGCCATAAAGACGCCAGTCATACCAAACTGCAGGAGCAGCATAAGAACGTTGAATTCCTTTACGCTCTTAGTCACCGACTTCCACGACGTCAGGAACGCAATTGGCATGATCAATGTCGTGAGCAAGACTAGGAGCAACGACATACCGTCGATCCCCAGACGAAGTCCGGCATCGATAGACGTCAACCACGGCATATCAACGGTGAATTGCATTGACGACGAACTAGCGTCGAATCCTGGGACGAGGAGTGTCGACCCAAGGAACGTCAACACCGAGAAGACCAATGCTGTTGTCTTGATCGCCTTTGCTTGATCCCGATGGATAAAGAGCAGTGCTAACGAACCCGCAAGGGGTGCAAACAATGTAGCGAGCAACGCTGCTGTGCCCATAGGCGTCCAGTTCCGTTCTTCGATGTTGACGATGCGAATAAAAAGCCTCGCAATATAGCAAATTGGGCTCCCACGAATGGGTGATTCAGAGTCCGGCCCGCCACATGACGCCGACACGAAGGGCTGCTGCATTCCAATCGGTTGGATCTCTGGTAATTGGCGTAGCCGCATGAAGCATCACATACGGGGTAACGAGCTGTCCTGTATATCCAAACAATCCGGCCATGATATTGACCGCACATCCGAGTTGGAATCCGACGCGGGTTTCCGTAGTAACCATTGGTCTGTATTGAATGCTGGTCTGTGGGAACCCTGGTTCATCGCCAACAGTCATTGTGTCGGCCAATTCTTCTTGTTGCCATACACTGGCGCTTGCGGAAACCGGGATGTCCAGTGTGGGTCCTGCCATAATCACTACGCCCTGGGTTCCGACGTACCACGTGGCCATGGCTGACGCGACAACGGAGAATCTGCTCACAGTTGTCGTGAATGTGGCGTTGTACGAATAGGGTTGTTGGCTAACAGGTTGCGTTGAGGTGCTCTGCACTCGCTGATAGTCGACGCCGACGATACAGATTACACCAAACGAAGATCGATACGGACGATACTCGATTGTCGGAGCGATCATCATACTGGCTCCCCAACCACCTTCCGTACGTGCGTGTGCCGAAGGGAGTTCTGGCACCGGCGACGTGATATACGTAAGGTCCAGTGTTCCGAATGCTTGATGCAGTCCGCCAGCCAAAGAGCCCCCTACCCACCATTGCTCGCGCATGCGAAGGCCTTCACGAGGCGTATCTAGTTCTTCCGCGGCAGATCCAGGAATGAGCTGCGCATGAACATGACCTCCAAGAAGGAGTCCGAATACAATGACGAGGATGATGCGAGCGTTGGTCATCGCAGAATCTGCCCCTTGAGAATCACCCGGGATTGTTCAAGACCGCTCTTCTGATCAACAGGGACACCAACAAGGACGATGTTGACCAACCCTTGCGCTGCAATGGAGGATGCATCAAGTCGCGCTCGGTATCGCTGACCGCGCTCGTAGACGACGTTACGGATTGGATTACCATCGGGATCAACCAGAGTCGCGATCCTACGTCCACCAACATCATACGCTTCAGCAGTCAGCACAAGACGATCATCAATATTGAACTGGACTGTTGTTGTCGATGCGAAGGGATTCTCGAGCAGCACTGCATTGGAAATGATCGGCGTACCGATTCGAATGACAACTGTGTCGATAGCTATGGTGTCACCACCGTAATCCGGAAGGCGCAGACCCATGAGTCGGTAGACATATTGCTCGCGGCGGTACTCAACTGGGTCGAGATATCCATCCCGCGTCTGTGGCGTCAGACACTGACACGACAGCAATGATGCATCTTGCGTATAGGAGAGTAAGGGGCGCGCAGCGAACGCAACGACAGTTGGATCGCGACGGTCGACGAGTGCCCGCTCGAACCAGTAACCATAATAACAATGCTCGTCGGTGACGTCGAAACCGAGCCGCACTTGAAGGTTGCCAG
>CAMCXP010000053.1 GCA_945883395.1 Melioribacter roseus P3M-2 | reverse complement strand
CAGGTCAATCCCCCGAGCGAAGCGAAGGGGGAGCGAAGGGGGAACGAAGGGGTCGTCCGTGCGGGGTGAACGGTGTGATGTCACATTCGTGATGTGCGCGTGCACTTCACGTGAATGCAGCAGCCTTTTGTTATGGTCATTGCCGGTCCTAATGGAAGCGGGAAGAGTACACTTGTGCAGACGTTGCGCGATGTTCTCCCGAACAATGTTGCGTACGTTGACCCAGATGCATTTGTATCAACGACGTCCAAAGCCAGTTATGCAGTGGCACAAATCCGCGCTGGACGGGCGGCGTTGCAGTGCATGGATGATCTAATCCGACGTCGTGTTTCGATCGTTATCGAATCAACGTTATCGGGGAAAACACTCGCGTTGCGACTTGCTGAAGCAGCGCGTCTCGAGTACACCATCCATATCGTACTTTTGCAACTGCAATCAGTCGAGACGACGGTCGCGCGGGTCCGTAACCGCGTTGAACAGGGTGCACATGATATTGCACACAACGATCAGCTGCGGCGATTCGATCGGTGCTATGCGAATTTTGCATCGGTATACGTCGACGTTTGTCACACCTGGAGTATCTACAATGCCGAACACAAGCCTCCACGACGTATGGCAACAGGGCGTGGTTCACTCACTGCGCGATGAACTCCTTTCGAGCGATTCGGTTAGACAGTGTGTTGCAATTGCCGTCGTACGCTCGCAAGAGATTGCTCGTCAGCGTGCGCGTGATTACGGACAAAAGGTAGTGCTGTCTCGTAAAGGCCAGACGCACGAAGTAGATCCAGATGCTCACGTATTCGACGACACAAACGAACTGGTTGCGCTAGCCAACGAATTATATAATCGTATGTCTCATGCCCCCGCAACGAAGCGATAACCTGACGATGAATCATCTGACGATGTCGCGTTCAACGTTACCGCCGCCACTCCCACCAGTCATCACGATTCCCGGCTGCGACGTTTCACACCGCGACCGTACGTAGAGGTTGCATCATTAGGGGTAACGTCGATAATGATATCGACGCCGGTTTGATCTTGCGAGAGCTCGAGGTCGATCATGCGCTTCTTGATGTCGGCACGGACGATGCGGACGCGGACGCGGGCACCAAAACGGAAGACGCGTCGTGTGGAACGTCCAACAAGGCGCATGCGGCGCTCGTCGAAGATGTAGTAGTCGTCGCTGAGATCGCGTATGTGCAGCAGACCTTCGATACTGAGATTCTCAACGGTGACGAACACGCCAAACTGCGCTACTCCGGTAATGTAGCCGACGTAATCGATGCCGATATGCTCACGCGCCAAGATGGTTTGTGCACACTTGTTCGATGCGCGTTCAGCTTCGACCGACGTGCGTTCTGTTGCCGAGCATTGGTCGCCCACTGCCCCTGCTACACGTTGTAGGAGTCTCCACCTGTCATTCGATGGCGTTCCGATTGCGTACTCCTTGAGCGCGCGATGCACAAACAAGTCGGGATAGCGTCGAATAGGCGAGGTAAAGTGTGCATAGTCCGTGAAGCCCAGTCCGTAGTGTCCGATGTTGAAGTCGCCGTAGATGGCTTTCGACATCGATCGCAACAACAAGGTGTTGATCACGGGCTTCTCAACACGATCAGCGGCTTGTTGTAGGATGGCATTTATATGTGCGGGTGTGATCATGCCTGATGGCACCGATACGCCGAGCGCACGCACAACACCGAGAGCGGTGGTAAGCTTTTCACGATCGGGCTTATCGTGCACACGGTAGATGTAGGGCGGAAGTTCCTTCGTGCGCCATGCCTTCTTGAGCGCGTGGAGATGTTCGGCAACACAGCGATTCGCAGCAAGCATGCACTCTTCAACAAGCGACGTCGCGTGGGTGCGTGTTTTGACAACAGCAGAGATAGGCATCATCGTGTCGTCGAGAATGAAGGATGTTTCCTGCGTCTCGAAATCAATACCACCGGTCTTCATGCGATTCGTGTACAGCGTGCGCGACAGTTGATGCAGAGCATGAATGAGATCAACATGATCGCCCTCGCCGGTATCGATGATGGACTGCGCTTCTTCATACGTGAATCGTCTCTTCGATTCGATGAGCGTTTCTTCGATACGATATGATCGACGCATACCGTTCGGCGAAAACACCATGAACACCGAGAATGCAAATCGAGGCTTGTTCGGTACCAGCGAGCACACGTTGTTCGAGAGATGCTCCGGAAGCATCGGTACAACACCATCGACGAGATACGTTGAGTTGCCACGTTTCTGTGCTTCTGCATCGAGGGCTGTGCCCTCGCGCACATAGTGCGACACATCGGCGATGTGCACGCCAAGCTCCACCGATCCATCGTCCTGCCGCACAAGCGAGAGCGCATCATCGAAGTCGCGCGCGTTTACAGGGTCGATCGTGATGATGAGATCCTTGGTGCAGTCGCGACGTCCTTCAGGCGCGATTGCCGTAGGTTCGATAGCGAGTTGTGCTTCCTGCTCGACATCGTCGGGAAACTGCTCGGGCAGACGGAACTCTTTCCGTACGGCTGCAAACTCCACAATGGCCTTGCCGGACCGACCAACGATTTCGGTTACTGTAGCTTCCGGCGCTGCGTTGGCGTGTTCCCATTTGACCAACGACGCAAGAATTTTGTCGCCCGGCTTCGCACCGTTAATGTTCTTCTCGGCTACAAGAAAGTCGACATGATATTTCCGATCATCAGGCAGCAGGTAGTAAAACGCTCCATCGTAGTCGAGCGTGCCGGCAATCACATGTTCGGCGCGTTCAACGACTGCGGCAACCTCGCCCCGTACTTTGCGATCCTTAGGAATTGCATGCGGTTTCACCAGGACGGTATCACCATCGAGTGCTGTATGCATGTGCTGACGCCGCACGTGGATGATGGGTAATTCGGCGTCCTGGGTGCGCACCGTTGCATTGTCATGATAGATCGACAGCACACCACGGATGCCATCGCTTTGCATGATCGTCATCGAGAATCTCCGACGACTATGCGCGATGATTGTTCCCTCTTCTGACATAGCGCTGAGCAGATCGCGCATGTGCTCGTAATCCTCAGAGCCCGAGCGAACACGCAAACGTTTCGAGAGCTCAAGCAACGGAAGGGGGGTGGTGGTCGCCGAGAGGATCTCGATGATTTCAGCACGAAGATCGCGCAGGACGGTGAGGCGTTTCATGGGTGCAATATCACGACTATTGGACGAAGAAGTTCTTCTTACTGCCAAGTACACGACAACGTTAGCATGATTGTGCGTGGACGCATCGGACCGTAGACGTAGGCTGCATCTCGCTGCGCTCCACGCTCAAGGTCGATCTGATACGCATTCAACAGATTCACGAGACCAATACCAACGCGAAGCTCGACACCGTCGATGTGCACATCATACGCTCCACGAAGCCCCATATCAGCAAATGATGGTGTCCGCCGGCGTTCGATGGTACGCTCGTTTACAACCCACATCGGACCCGTAACGATGCACGAAGCATCGATCGTGAGCGCATCGGTCGGTGTCCATGACGCAATAGCCGACGCATAGATGTTTGGCGTACGAAGAAGATCTGGTGTACGTACTACACGCCCGTCCTCGCTCTCGGCCACCACTTGGGCGGTGACGTATCGTGCCTGTTGTAACGTGACGGTAGTAGTGAGTTCAAGTGTGCGCGCGAGTGTAAGTCGAAACTCAAGATTGCTGCCGGCTACCCATGCTGCATCACCATTCGTCTTGAGTGCACGGGATCCGATACTGCCTGGTAGTGAATCAGCGATCAGTGCTGTAACAAAGGGAAACGTGAGCAGCGTTGCGAAGAAATCCGCCGTTACGCCGAGAGCCTCACGTGATGTCGCCGATGTGCCGTCGAGCGAGAGTGTTACACTATGCGAGCGCTCGGGACGCAGGCTAGGATCTAGGCGGATGAGCCGTGCAGCACCTTGCAGTGTGGAGATATGTAAATCTTCATCAAAGGCCTGTGGTCCGCGGAATCCTGTCGCATACGACGTGCGAATCTGCCACTCGTCGCTCAGACGACCGATCACAGAGAGCCGAGGATTGACAACGATGAACGTTGTGTTGATTGACTCGCGAGATGATGCATCGAAGTCATATGCTCCGTCAATACGAAGCACGTCGGCACGCATTCCGAGCGCAACAGAAAATGGAGAAGCAGGGGCAATCTGTATCTGCGCGTACGAACCAACATCTGTTGTTCGTTGATCGATGGAGCGTGCGTATCCTGGCATAGCGTCGTGTACAGCGTTGATCTGTGTTTCGACGCCGGCTGTTGCGAGCAGAGGAATGTCGAGCACAGACCATGCACGCGTGGTGGCCTGCATTCCTGCGACACCTATCACATCGTCCGTGGTACCGAAGAATGCTGTTGCTTGTTCGATGAGGTCGGGATTGCCACCCGTACCACCATAGTAGCTGGCGCGCTGCGTTGATCGCATCGAGGCATAGGTGCTGATGCGTGATGCACCGTTATCGAAGGCATGTTCATACGATACTGTTCCGCCGACGATTGCGTGGTCGAGTTGCTCTGCTATATCGGCCTCGTAGGGTGGCCGATCGAAGTGGTTGCCCCCTCGACGGAACTCACGGATCCAATGCATGTCCAACGTTAAACGATCATTGTCGGTAAGCTCGTGCACGGCCCGAAGTCCGCCAGATGTTGTGCGAAGCAGCGGCAACTCACTGTACGTGTCGCCGTTCTGATCGTATACCGAGCGGTGCCGAGTTACCCCGAATGCCGTGATCCCCGTGCGTAGATCGGGCGATGCCCATGTACCACGCAGTGACGCCATAGCATCGGGTATGTTGGCGTTCATCCACGAGCCAGTTGTAGATGCCGACAGGGACGTTGTGGTTGGGTCGCGTGGGATCACATTGATTGTGCCTGCGATCGCTCCAGCGCCATAGAGTGCGCTGCCTGCGCCACGAACAACCTCGATGCGATCAATCATCTCGGTTGGAATGTGCTCCAACCCATAGACGCCTGCCAACGACGAAAACACAGGTCGTGAATCAATCAGGATCTGCGTGTACGGACCCTGAAGTCCGTTGAGGCGAACCTGTGTGAATCCGCAGTTTTGACAGTTATTCTCGAGTCTGAGCCCTGGTTGAAAGGAGAGTCCTTCTGCGAGTGACAGCGCCTGTACGGCACGGAGTGCATCGCGGTTCGTCACCGTGACCAGCACTGGAGTTTCGTCGCGGGTCTGTTCGTGACGTGCGGCTGTAACAGTAACGCCCTTTGCCTCGAATGAGCGGGGAGTAAGAACAACGACGAGTGTGTCGTTTGTGCCTCGAACCCTATGTGTGTCTGTGCGAGACGTGTATCCCATCATCGACGTAGAGACAACGAGCGTGTCAGCCTGCATCGAAAAAATCACGCGCCCACGTCGGTCGGAAATTGCGCCAGCAGACCCCGCTCGTACCGTAGCACCCCTTACTGGACGCCGAGTTTCCGCATCACGAACCAGCACGAGAAGGTCGAACGCCGACACCGACACCATCATACAAAGCAGCGCAGAGAGCATGTGCAAAGGTAGGGATGTTACTGCGAAGCTCGGGCCAGTCAATAACGTCGTTCGGCGTAGGATCCGAGAAAACTGTGCCAACAACACTGCCTGTTGTCAAATGTTTCGCTACGTTTGACACATCACTACCGGATCTCGGCGCATGAACATTGGAGTCCTTACGGAGACGCTTGCAGGTGAACGACGTGTAGCGCTCGTTCCATCAGCTTGTCTCCATCTCGTTAACAAGGGGTATGCCGTTCATATCCAGCAAGGAGCTGGACTAGAAGCAGGCTTTGATGATACTGCCTACCGTGATGCAGGTGCATCGGTGACGCAGCGCTCCGATGTTCTTGGATGTGCGCAGGTGATGCTTCGCGTTGCTGTGCCATCATCCGCGGAGATCGCCGAACTCTGCGCCGGACAATCGCTTGTGTCGTACATCTATCCGAAGCGAAACCGAAATGTGCTTGATGCTCTTGCGGCACGTGGCGTAACGACGTATGCACTTGATGCAATCCCTCGCATCACGCGCGCACAGAGCATGGATGTACTCTCGTCGCAGAACAACCTTGCAGGCTATAAGGCAGTGATCGTCGGTGCTAATGCGCTCGGGCGCGTGTTCCCGTTAATGATGACTGCCGCAGGCACGGTAACGCCAGCCAAGGTGCTGATTTACGGAGCGGGTGTGGCCGGATTGCAGGCGATTGCTACGGCAAAGCGCCTTGGTGCTCGAGTGGAAGTTTCAGACATCCGACCCGAAACGAAAGAACAGGTCGAGAGCTTGGGCGCGAAGTTCATCATGGTCGACGGTCTGGATCGTGTGAATGTTCAGGGTGGTTATGTCGCAGACGTCGACACCGAAGTCCTAGCGCGGCAAACTGCAGCAGTCGAGAAGTCACTCGCTGAGGCAGATCTCGTTATTACAACTGCACTTGTGGCAGGGGGCTCGGCACCGCGTCTGATCACAGCTGCACAAGTGGACACCATGAAGCGTGGAGCAGTGATCGTCGACATGGCCACTGAAGCCGGTGGAAACTGCGAGCTCAGTCTGCCCGATACAACGGTCGAACACAACGGCGTAACGATTATCGGTTGTAGTAACCTCGCATCGTTAGTGCCGACGCATGCAAGTGAACTCTACGCAAAGAACATCACGACATTTCTCGCTGCCGTTGCGACAGTCGATCACATGTCGACCGACATCAATGATGAGATTGTATCGGCAACTATGGTCACCTTTGGTTCGGAGGTTCGCGCATGAGTACGGAAACACTTCAGCTGATCTATCTCATCATCATGATGATCTTCCTCGGCGTGGAGCTCATTATGCACGTGCCGAGTGTGTTGCATACGCCCCTGATGTCTGGTGCGAATGCGATCCACGGCGTGGTAATCATCGGATCGATTATCGTGATGGGTCAGGCAACAGAGACAATCCCAATGGTGCTGGGCGTTATCGCCGTGATTTTCGGCACACTGAACGTTGTTGGTGGATTTGTTGTGACCAACCGAATGCTTGAAATGTTCAAGAAGAGGCAGTAATGGAATCGATTCTTCCGCTGGTCTACCTGGTTGCATCTGTAACGTTCATTGTCGGCATGAAGATGCTGGGTTCGCCAGCATCAGCTCGTCGGGGCAATCTTGTTGCCGCCGTTGGTATGGGCCTGGCAATTCTTGGTACGATCACGCTGTACACAAACGCGAATGGTGAACATCTCCACAACATCCCGTGGATTATTGGTGGTCTCACCGTTGGTACGGTGATCGGTTGGATGATGGCATTAAAGGTGAAGATGACGTCGATGCCGCAGATGGTGTCGTTCTTTAATGGCATGGGTGGTGCATGCGCTGCGCTTATCTCGCTGATCGAAGAATCGCATCATAGCGCTCAAGCGCATGGGGCACACACTGCCGATATCGGAACGTCACTCACCATCATGGCTGGACTTGTGATTGGGAGCGTGTCGTTCTCGGGTTCGATCATCGCCTTTGGAAAGCTTGCAGAGCGTATCGGCGATATCGATGTAAAAGGACAGCAGCTTGTTAACATCCTCGTGCTGGCTGGCGTGGTTGTGTTATCGACAATGTATGTGATGGGTACGATGACGGGTATGCAAACGCTTGTGATCCTCGCTGTACTGTCACTGGCCTACGGCGTACTCTTTGTGATGCCGATTGGTGGTGCCGACATGCCAGTAGTGATCTCACTCTTGAACTCATTTACAGGTGTGGCAGCCGCGTGTGGTGGGTTTCTCTATGACAACATGGTAATGCTTATCGGCGGTATTCTCGTTGGTTCGGCTGGTACGATTCTCACGGTAGTGATGTGCAAGTCGATGAATCGATCGCTCACCAACGTGCTCTTTGGTGGCTTGATGTCGAAGAAAGCCAGTGCTGGGACAGGGGGCGGGATAGGTGTTCAGGGCACTATTCGCGAAGTAACGGCATCCGATGCAGCCGTGCTCATGGCGTACGCCAAGCACGTGGTTATCGTGCCGGGCTACGGTTTGGCCGTTGCACAAGCTCAGCATGCGTGCCATCAGCTCGAGCACGAGCTCGAGAGTAAGGGTGTTACCGTGAAATACGCTGTGCACCCTGTGGCCGGACGTATGCCGGGTCACATGAACGTGTTGCTTGCCGAGGCTGATGTGTCCTACGACAAGCTGGTTGAGATGGAAGAGATCAACCCGGAATTTCCAACGACAGATGTTGTGCTGGTTGTGGGTGCCAATGATGTCGTAAATCCCGCAGCGAAGACCGATCCAACATCACCGATTTACGGTATGCCGATTCTCGATGTCGACCTTGCCTCGTACGTTATTGTGATGAAGAGATCAATGAAGGCAGGATATGCTGGAATCGATAACGAACTCTTCTTCCGACCGAACACATCCATGCTCTTCGGTGATGCGAAGGCATCCCTTACAGCATTGGCAGTACAAGTAAAAGCCTTGTGATGTCGCAGTGATGTCTGATATTCGCTGATGATGCGCATCGGACTTCTCCTTCTTCTGCTCTCAACCGTAGCCCTAGCGCAAGACGATCTTCAGGATGTCTTGCAAGAGTTGTTTGGCAAGGGGCTCAACGCATTCAATAAAGCACAATACACCGAGGCCGTGGAGTTGTATTCACAGGCCATCGCGCTGGACAGTGGCAGCACCAATGTGCGGTTTAATCGTGCCGCTGCCTATATGCGTATGGGGCGTTACGGAGAAGCCAAGGATGATCTCGATCGCATCCTCGCAGTGCGCCCAGAACTCCTCAACGCACGCATGCAGCGCGCCGTCGTGCAGGCTGAGATGGGCCTGCTTGTGCATGCGATGGACGATGTGACGTCAGTCATTCAACAAGACAGTACCTTCCCGAAGGCCTACCTCTTCCGTGCTCGCGTGCATCGGATGCTCGGGACAGACTCGCGGGTTGTGTGTGCGGACTTGCGAGAAGCGCTCAAACTGGGCGATAGCACAGCGCTACGATTCATGTATGGGTGCCCGTAAATGATGCATCATCTGTGCGCGTTCGTAACCCTGTGGGCAACGTTGTTGTGTGCTCTACCGCTCCACGCGAGCGAGGCACTTCATGCGCCGATGATTGATGTGGATCAGGCAAAGGCAGAATTCATCAGTGATAATGCTCGCCCCTTGTTTACCATCCGGCACATTTATGTATCGGGTGTGATTGATACGCTCAAAGCCGTGATCAAGACATCCTCCATGCGATCACTCAAGGGTGAGTATCAGCGATACAAGCCAGTGCTTGACAGCATTTGGTCGGTGCAAATAGATTCGGCCCGATACGAAGTCCGCATTGCCGTGCATCTTGAGGGGAAAGGGTTGCCCCTTCCCAAAGACTCCGTCTTGGGCTCGGTGCGTCTCACGGTGAGCGCGGCTACATGGAACGGCGAGGAATGGCTTGGAACAACCTCGCAGCCATTTAGTGTGCGCGTTATTAATTGGCCGATCCCTCGTGCCCGTATTGACTCCGACGAGATGGCTGTGATGCGTTCGACGAAGTCGATTGAGCCATATACCGTATCGATCAACGGAATCCGTATTCGCGTCCCGCGGAGCGATTCCGTGCGCGGCCTTCCAGAGCTTCGCTCATTTACACGTCATGATGTGGAAGTTGGGTATGACGCAGGCTCGCTGGTGACGAGTGACACGGCCTTGGATGCTCGTCGCAGCGTACAACTCACATCAAAGCTTCTCGATGATGGAACGGTTGCGATTACGGCTGTGATTACTGGACGCCCCCTTCCGATCGCTAAGCGCAATGATCCATATCGCTTTACGATGCTCGTGCGTGCCCGGTTGCGTCACGGAGTCGCAATCGGACGTCCGATCACAGAGACCATCGATATCGAGGTGCCGCGGCGCTCAATCCCGAGTGTACCGCCTGCTCCAGCGGGCGAAGCACCGTCGGACGAATGATGCCGTAACTTCGCCAGATGTCACTAGGGATACAGTGTATCGTCGGGCTCATCGTTGGGGGTGTGCTTGGCGCAATCGGCGGTTCGTGGGTAACGTGGCTTGCACCCGTTGGCGAGGCGTTCATTCGTGCAGCGCAGATTGTTACGATGCCGTACATGATTCTCGAGCTGATCGTCTCGCTGGGGAATCTTTCCGAACGCTCGCGCCGTGTGCTTGTGCGCACAGGGGGCATTGCATTTGTATGTGTAATGTGTTGCGCCGTTGCAATGGCAGCACTTGTACCGTCATGGCTGCCAACACTTGAAACATCGGCGTTCTTTCGTCCTGACATGCTCGTTGACACTGCACGGACGGATCTTGTGAGCACATATCTGCCGTTCAACGTGTTTGGCGCGATGGCAGCCGATAACTTCCCAGCGGTTGTGTTGTTCTGCGCTGTGCTCGGCTTTGTGGTGCAATCGCTCGAGAGCAAAGACGTAATTCTGCGTCCGGCCGACGTGCTGCGTCGCGTGTTTCAGCGCATGAACAAACTCGTTGCCAAGCTCACACCGCTCGGTGTGTTAGCATTTACGGCGGTTTCAATTGCTGCGTTGGATATGCAACAGCTCATCCGCTTGCACGCGTTGCCGGTGCTCGGTATCGGCGGATACGTCGTGTTGGTTGTTGCGATTGTCGTGCTCATTGTGAGCTTCACACCAGTGTCGATCCGACAGCTGTGGCGCATGATGAGCGCGCCGTTTGTGGTGACGCTCAGTACGACAAATCTGATCATCGCACTTCCGATGCTTGTCGAGTCGATCACGCGTGAGCTCGGCGGAGATGAAGCAACCGATGAACAGATTGCTGCGGTGATTCCAGTTGGGTTCATCCTCCCAACGGTCGGACAAGTGTTCATGCTCTTCATGGTGCCGTTCTGCGCGTGGTATGCCGATCGCACCTTTACTGCGATGTCGTATCTGCAGCTCTTTGTCACCGGTATTCCGTCGGTCGTTGGTGGAATACGTTCCACGGTGCGATTGGAGCTTGCCAATGCAGGACTGCCAGAAGATCTCATCAGTGTGTTTTTCCTGAATGGTGAATGGATCTATCGTATCGAGAAGACGCTTGCTATGCTGGGAATGGTCGCAATGGTGCTTGCTGTTGTAGCGCATTCGCGTGGCGCACTCATGCTTCGCATACGTCCTGCCATCATCGGATTGGTTGTCACTGTTGCACTCACGCTTGGACTCGGTGTTGGTACGCGTGCAATGCTTGAGCAGACTCTTGAGGGCACCTACAGTGGCGCTGCGACCATGATGTCGCTTGATCCGCTCATCGCTGCGAGCGCACCAATGATCCACGATGCGCAGCCGCTTCCCGACACGGTAAGCCTTGCATCGATACGAACACGAGGCGTTCTGCGAGTCGGTGTTCGTGCCGAGAGTTTGCCATGGGCGTATCACAGAGCCGACGGACGTCTTGTTGGGTACGACGTCGATGTGATAACTGCGCTCGCAGAGCATCTCGGCGTGCGAGCTGAATTCTACGAAGCACCGCTTGGTACACTGGAGCAATGGATAACGCAGCAGCGCATTGATGTTGCTATCGGTGGAATACTCGATTCACCGATGCGCTCGGCGATGTTCAACTCATCTGATGGATATCAGCAGGTACACCGTGCGCTCGTTGTGCACGACGATCATGTTCGCGCAGTACAAGATCGATCGTCGCGTGGCCCTCTACGTATTGCAACGGCTGACTCTGAACCGATGACCGATGATGTGCTGCGTGCGCTCGCTCGTTCGCTTGGCAGTGATGAGCAGCCGGCTCAGGTGCACGTGGTGCGCATCCAATCGCACGCAGAGTTCTTGCGTGACACCACGCATCGCATCGCCGATGCACTGTTGACCACCGCAGAGGGAGGAGCAACGTGTTCGGTGGTTTACCCACGCACAAGCATGTTGGCAGTTCTCGGCAATACAGTGCCTGCGCAATGCGTGATCCTCCAGGCAGGGGATGATGCCAACCTGCGGGAGTACGTGCAACAGTGGATGATCGAGCAGCGCCTGTCGGCGATGTTTGATCGACTCTTTACGCATTGGATTGCGCGATAGGTACGACGTCGCTACGTATATTCTGTTCGGTTTTTACACGCATCAGGTTTCACTCCATGACACGCTCGTTCTCCCGTCGTATGCTCATCGGTGGTTTGCTCGTAGCCAGCTTGGTAGGGGGCTGCCGACACGCCGACGTCGTCGATCCTCATGATAACAAGGCAAAGACACATGAGATTGGCGGCTTGCTCTCGATCACGGGGAACTGGAATACGCTCGGCACCACTGGCGATGAAGCTGCGCGCATCGCCGTGCAGGATGTGAACACATGGGCTGCACAACGCGGTAGGGAAGATCGTATGTCGTGGCGGTTGTACGACACAAAGCTCGATCCTGCGACGGCGAAAGCGAATCTCATTGACGCTGCATCGCGCGGACTTCATGTTGTGGTCGGACCCCAATCGAGTGCCGAAGTCTCTGCGCTGCGTCAGACAGCAGACAGTCTTAACATCCTCGTGATCAGTCCATCAAGTACTGCCGGAAGCCTCGCCATCGCCGGCGACAACGTCCTGCGTCTGTGTCCGAGCGACAAGCAAGAAGGCCCTGCCATTGCAGCCATGATGCGTGCCGAAGGCAAAACGGTTGTGCACGCTGTATGGCGTGATGATATCGGCAACCGCGGTCTTGCAACGTCCGTGCGTGAGAATATGATTGCCAATGGTGGTGCTGTGGTAGGGGGCTTTGAATACAGCACAACAACAACCGACTTCGCACCAATCGTTGCGCAGATGCGCACCGAACTCGACATCGCTGTCAAGATCTACGGCAAGGAAAAAGTTGCTGTCTATGTACCTGCCTTTGATGAAGTCGTCAATCTCGCTGCAGCGATCCCAGCTGACGACACGCTTCTGCGTGGTCTTCGTTGGTATGGTGGCGACGGCACAGTGAACAGCACAGCACTGGCTCCGCAAGTGGCATTCTTCGAGCATGTTGGCTATCCATGTCCTGATGTCGGCATCGGCGATGCCATTGAACGTGCAACGCCAATCATCGATCGCATCACAACAGCAACAGGTATTGTGCCGGATGCATTCGCACTCTGCGTCTACGACGCCGTATGGCTCGCTGGTATGTCGATGCTCTCTGGATCACACAGCGACGGCGGCGTTGTCCTGCGTGAACGTGTCATAGATGCAGCGTCTGTCTACTATGGCGCATCGGGTTGGACAAAGCTCAATGATGCTGGTGATCGTGCCTACGGCGTGTACAACATGAAGGTCCTGCGTCGCGTAAACGGCACACCAACGTGGGTAACGGTTGGAACGTGGGATGCGGTGAAGGGGTATACCTCACCCTAGCCCTCTCCGCAAGCGGAGAGGGTGACAGTGTCACGTAACTGTGTTGTGGAGACACGAATCGTGGTTGATAACCACGGAGTG
>CAMCXP010000052.1 GCA_945883395.1 Melioribacter roseus P3M-2 | reverse complement strand
GCATCTCTTTGCTGTGTATGATGCAATCGACTATCTCGATCCGCTCACATCGTTGATTGATCGAGGCTTCTCCACAGAAGACATACTCCGGCATGTAATGCCCGGTGAGATCACCGTAGTGTCGAGCACTCCTGTTGACTATTTCTGTCGTTGTTCGCAGGAGAAGTTTACGTCGATTCTTCTAACGCTTGGACTTGATGAAGTTCGTTCGATGCGCAACGATGGACATAATGAGTTAGTCTGTCAGTACTGTTCGTCGAAATACCATCTCAGCGACGATGACTTTGCCGACCTCGAAGAACGCTTACAGGCGACGAGGAATTAGGCGAGACTGGATGACATTAACGCCGTAATGGCCGCGACATGAACGATATCGTCTGCAGAGCAGCCGCGCGACAAATCGCAGTATGGCTTGGCAAGGCCCTGTAGAATAGGTCCTAACGCAGTCGCTCCGGCAAGGCGTTCCGTAATCTTGTAGGCAATGTTTCCCGCATCGAGGCTTGGAAACACGAAGATGTTTGCACGCCCTGCGAGTGGCGATCCAGGTGCCTTTCGTGCTGCGACATCGGGCATAACTGCGGCATCTACCTGCAGCTCACCATCTGCACAGATGTCTGGATGCTTAGCCATGAACAGACTCGTTGCGAGTTGGACCTTCGAGACGCTATCATGCGAGGCACTACCTTTTGTCGAAAAGCTCAAGAAGGCAAGGCGAGGCTCATCATCAACTACCATCCGGTAGCTGCGGGAAGCAGCAAAGGCAATATCGACGAGTTGCTCAGCGGTAGGTTCAGGGATAACACCGCAATCAGTGTAGATCATCGCATGCTCAGGCCATGCCATCAGGAAATAGCTTGAAAGCGTTGTGCATTGTTCGTCAAGACCAACAGTCCACAATGCGGCACGAATCACGTCTGATGTTGTTGATCGAGACCCAGCGACTGCGCCATCGACAACACCTGCGCTAACAAGATATCCGCATGCGTAGAGGGGATCATGTGCATGTGCCAACGCCTGTTCGGCTGTCAGGCCCTTATGCCCGCGGCGCAGCTGAAGGAGTTCCGACGTTCCGTGTTCGACGTCTCGAGGATCAATGATTTTAATCGTTCCAACTGATGCATGGTGTTGTGTTAGCAGAGCGCTAAGCTCATCACGATTTCCTACCAGCACTGGAACACAAATACCTTCGGTCTGCATGCGCACCGCTGCCTGCAGTACACGCGGATCGGTAGCATCGGCAAGCGCAATACGCCGCTGCTGTGAACGTGCTCGCTCAAGGACTGACGTGAGAATCATTGCGCCATACCAGATAGCGCGCGAACAGAATCCGGGCGCGTGATAGTGAGTTTCAGATTCTCAGCAAACTCGTCAAAGATGTCGATAACAGACCCCTCGGCTACATAACGCACCGTCATGAGCTCTGCTCGAGCAGGGTTGGCAAATATTCCATCGTATGATTCGAACTGAACAACCGATGACTTTGATCGTGTGCGCGTACTCACACGGACCAGGCCGTTCTGCACCGGTACAAAGGCCTCTTCATTTGCCGTCACGACGAGTCCGCGCGGACGTTGCGCGGCAGCGTTCGTCGCGCGGCCTGAGATGTCAACCGTTGCGATGATAGAACCAGATTCCGGCTTAAGAAATTGCATCGTCGGATTTGTTGCAGCCAGGCTGTTCAGCTTTCCATTACCCATGCACACGATCACGAAACTCTCATTCGCAGGATCGGCACCAACGTACAGGGGGCTTGCAGCTGTTGGTATCGTCTTCGTGATGTCATTCGTGCGTGTGTCGATAAGGACTGCCACATCCTTGCTGGGAATCACCGCGCATACCTGATTGCCCATGCAGGCAACAGATGTGGCAATACCCGGTAGCTCGATCGTGCGTGGAGCAAAACCAGTGAGAAGGTCCATCACGAGCATCACGCTAAAGCGCTTCATCACGACGTATGCCGCAGTTGCATTGGCGAATGCAATGTCATTCGGATACTCGTACAACGTTGTCGTTAACGTGTCAACGACGGTACGGCCTGACGCGTCAAAAACCAGGATGTATGTCTGCCAATCGTTGAGCGCATACAACCGATCGCGGAAGACCGTTAGCTTAGAGAACGAGTTCGGGAAGTCACCCCAGACAAATTCCGAGGAAGTGCTGCCAGAGGGCATCGACACAAATGCTAGGCCTCGTGGAGTCGTAGAAGCAATCGTCCAACGATCGTCAAAGGAGTTGATGACCGTATCGGTCGGAGAACACCCGTATCCGAGAATGAGAAACGCAAGTGTAATAATGGTGATGACGGTGCGCATTTGTCTGTCTCCGAAAAGGAAAGTGTCCAATCAACCGCGACCGAGACGCTGAATAACATCTGTGATGATCGACGTCATAACTGGTTCTGCAATAGCAGCAGCCTCCAGGACATCAGATAACTGAACCGGCTTGAGTGCATCAGGGAAGCATTCATCAGTAATGATGCTGAACCCGAGGACATCCATTCCCATATGGCGGGCAACGATCGCTTCTGGTACAGTGCTCATACCAACTACATCTGCACCAATCGTGCGTAGGAACCGATACTCAGCGCGTGTCTCAAGATTCGGTCCTTGAACAGCCACATACACACCGCGGTGTAGGCGCACCCCTTGTTCAAGAGCAACGCGTTCAGCTAGCGCAATCAATTCTTGCGAGTAGGGTTCACTCATATCCGGGAATCGCGGACCATACCGTTCGTCATTTGGACCTATGAGCGGGTTGTCCCCAAGAAGATTGATGTGATCATCGATAAGCATAATGTCGCTGCGTCGATACAGCGGATTCATGCCCCCACAGGCATTCGAGATAATGAGCGTTGACACTCCAAGATGACGCATAACACGAATAGGGAAGGTGATATCCTGAAGCGAATACCCTTCGTAGGCGTGAAAACGGCCCTGCATTGCCACGACTTCTACGTTATGTATACTTCCGAATACAAGACGTCCAACGTGAGACTCAACAGTGCTCACGCAGAAATGCGGTATGCGGTCGTACTCGATCGATACCGGCGAGGAGATGTGTTCTACGAGGCCTCCTAGGCCAGTTCCCAGAACAATCCCAACGCTAGGCGTGGAACTCGTGTGTAGCCGGATTGTGGCAAGGGCTTGTTCAGCTTGTTGATACGTGTTCATGTGTGGAAAAATACATGGATTTCCGCCGTATTTACGAGTGATAAAATTTCCTAACATTATCGTTAGATATTCCAGAGGGGCTTAGTTGTTAACGGGCGCGGAGTATCGACAGCAATCGTAACAGTCTAAACTTTCACAACATTCGATGGAATGTGATACGATGAAACGTTCATGGTCTACACGTTTTGTTCTGATATTCATGACCTGCCTCGGCTTGGTCGCGACATTTCAGACGTCCCAGGCTCAGATTCTCGTAGAGCTTGGAGGCGGTGCAGGAGCCACGTATACGTGGGGACAGTATATCTACCCAAATCCTCTGATGGATTATTGGTGGAGCATCCGAAGCCGCTATTTCATCAAGGCTTCGGAAATGCAGTTCCATGGTGTTACACCTGGACAGATCACATCGATGGCGTTCAAGGTCCGCAACGCCACTCCATTTACTGCCCGAGCAGTAAATATCTATATGGCTCAGACAAAAAATGCGGCTTTAACGAATCCGCAGACCTCAACAGGAATGACTCTTGTCCACCAGCAAACAGGTTGGCAGATCCCATTGATTGTGGGCACACCTACGTGGGTGACATTCAATTTCCAAACGCCGTTCATGTGGGATGGTACAAGCAATCTTCTGATTGACTTCTGCACGTACCGCACTGCGTATGCATACGTCTTCCCAGAGTATGAATACACAACGCCTCAACCTATCTATGCAACAAGTTCGTTCCGTTACGGCGACGGCGCAAACTATTGCGCTTCTGACCAGACCGGTACGGGATATGCCGTCCGTCCTACAATGCGATTTGGAATTCTCTCAGGAATCGAAACTTCGTTCCCTGAAGACATCGATCCTCGCCGCATCCTGCGCCAAGGTTCGATCTATGATGGATCAGATCCGGCATTTCCAAAGCCTTCACTGTCGTTCCGTCAAACGAACGGTCAGAACATAACACTCACATATCGCCTCGTTGGCCCACTTCCAAGCACCAACGTCGTCTACGAAGCTCGCCGCCTTGGAAACCCGAGCATTGCACACACCGCAGCTAACACGTCGCTGTTCAGATATGAAATGACGGAAGCAGTTGGACCATTGGCTGGTGTGAACGGTGCGCTTGACTGTCGATTTGCTGCTGGCGGTGCATATCGCCTCGAAGCAACATATTCGATTCCAGGGTATACGCAATCGTGGCAGCGTGAGTTCAATATTGCCTTTCCGAACGATTTGGCAGTTCGCACTATTCGCTCGCCCCTTGCCATCCCACGCAAGTATCCGCGTGGTGTTACGGTACCAATTTCTGGCATTATCCAGAACGTTGGCCTCAACAATGTGACAAGTGCTCGCTGCGTCGCAACAGTTACTCAGCTTCCGTCGGGAGTTGAGGTATACCGTGATACGGTCGACTATACTGGCGACCTCGCTACGGGTGCTCAAGCCAACATCGACTTTGACAACTTTGTCTCGCAAGATGTGTCCCAGTTCTCGGTTACCATCTGCGCTGAGTTGCTCAATGCAGCAGATCAGCAGGCAGCAAATGACTGTCAGCCAACAATTGGACAACACATTTTCCAAACGCTGTATAATGAAGAAGTGGGTGCGCAAGCGATCGAGGTACCTTCGTCAAATGCTACGTACTACTCCAAGCGTCCGTTTACACCACGTGGTCGCATCGTTAACGGCGGTATGCAGGATCTCTCGAACATTCCCGTTCGACTTCAGATCTATCAGTTACCGCAGCGTACGATGGTCTACAACCAGCTGGTTGTTGTCCCTGACGTAGGGGCTGAAGTTCCACTTAACATCTCGTCATTTGATTTCCCAGCATTCACACCTCAAGCTGCCGGTCAGTTTGAAGCATGTCTGACGACGGAGTATCCTGGTGATCCGGTTCCGGATAACAACCAAGTGTGTCAGCAGTTCAGCGTCCAGCCTGCTCTTGAGGGTGTGTACACGATCGGTACGCTGAAGCAGGGTGATCCACGCAATTACACGTCATTCCAGCTTGCTGTCAATGATCTCTTCCTGAAGGGCGTATCGGGTCCGGTAGAGTTTCAACTCACAGATGCTTCGTATGCTGTAGGTACCACGGCGCTCGCATCGCCTGCACTTGACCTGACCTCGCGCATCATCGGCATGGATCAAACAAACACGGTGACATTCAAGCCGTCGCTGGAACGGTCGGTGGCCAAGGGTTCAATCACTGTGACGCTCAATTCGGGCAGCGGGGTTGGCATCCTGTTCGGTCAGACCATCCTGTCTTCAAATCCGAACGCTATACAATTCCAATTCCAGCGTGATCCGCAATGGGCTAATTCTGCTGGTAACTTCATCTTCGATGGTGGTTCGCAGAAATCCATCGTCTTCGAGATGAATGCACCTACGCCGTTCCGTGCGCCATTCTACCTCGGTGATGGAACGCGCGACATCAAGCTCCGCAATCTCATCATTCGTAATTCAGCTGCTACGGCACCTTCATACCTGAGCAGCCTGCCTAGCATCAACTTTGTGAACAATACGTTCACATACCAAAACGATGTTCGCTCGACAACGCTCACATATTCAGCTGGCATCGTGAGCCGTCAAAAGCTCCCACTCGGCCGCAATGGGAATAACTCTGAGCGCCTTGACACGATTCCTGGTCAGAACAACGAGTACGCTAACAACGAAATCTCTGGTTTCGGTTACGGTATCGTATCGATGGGTATTGGTGTTGCTGTTAAGGGTAACGAGTATCGTGGTTATTATTCGACAGGCACGAAAATCACAGGTAACCTGATCACGAACTGCCGTACGGCCGGTGTGTTCGTTGGTTATGATAATGGTGCCGTTATTCGTGCAAACCGCATCCACAGCATTGGAACCATTGCCACGGGCGGTACAGGTGTCGATGCGGCCGGCATCGTTGCTGGCGGTTTCAACCGCTACAACAACATCGGTCTCACAATTGATCGCAACGAGATTTCAGGCGTGGTTGCTGATGTCTTTGCTCGCGGTGTTTCGATCGAGCAGGTACGCAACATGTTCCCGTCGGTTACTGCAGGTGGAAACACGTATTTCCCGAATGCACCTGAAGCATCATCGATCACGAACAACATGATCTGGGGCCTTCGCCGCCAGACTGCTACCACAAATGTCGCTGGTATCCATCTCTTTACGCAGCGTAGCACGACACTTACAGGTCTGAATCAGCTCCTCACAGCGTCGCTCAACAACAACCAGTACTTCACGCGCAACGATGTTGTGTATAACAACACGATTGTCATGCCGAATGACAACATCGTCGGTAGCGGTCTCATTGCTGGTGTCGGTATTCAGCACGCTAGTGGTGCTTCGCTAAAGAACAACGTGTTCATCATGCAAGGTCCGGCTAACGCAGCGTCGGTATCTCATTCTGCGATCTTCTATCAAGGTCTGCAGATGACAGATGGCAACGATCCAATGGCCTTGGTGTCGGATCGTAATGCGTTTGAGCTTGGTAACAGCTCGGCAATTCGCTTTGTTGAAACCAATAACAACAGTGATATCATCAGCGCTGGCAATGCAGACGAATTCCGATTCCTTTCGCAGTGGAAGGCATGGACGCGCCGTGATATCAATTCGGTTGAAGGATCGTTCTTTGCCGATATGTTCCTCGACGGCATCGCTCCGAATCAACGTCTTCGTGTCAAGACAACACCTGCTCCAATCGGTTCGCTGTTGAATAACCGTGGCGAACGTCTTGCTGCAGTTACATCCGATATCGATGGCAATCGTCGCGGCGAGGCTGGACAGCCATTTGACATCGGTGCTGATGAATTTGATGGTCGTCAGTATGTAAAGGATCTCGAGGCAGTAAGCGTGGTCAAGCCAAGCGTTTATCGTTCGGCTACTGGTGTGACATCTGATGCTGAGTACATCATGACACGTTCACCAATCAGTGTAACTGGCTTGGTTCGCAACTCTGGTGGCTTGCCACAGACGAACACACCGATTCGCATGCGTATCTACATGGAGACAGCTGCATCGAACAATGCCGCACTCGTAAATCCGCAGTTCTCTACGTCGCCAGTTGCTGATCGTGTGATTAACACAACAATCAACAGTGGTGCCGAAGTCAATGTTGTGTACGATCTCACATGGGAGCCACAGTCGTATCGACAGCTTTCAGGTCTCGGATTTGTCGTGCCTGCGAACCTCGATGCAATGCGTGATCACGTGACACCACGTTACAAGATTGAGATCTCGGTGTCTTCAGATGAGTTTACGCCTAACAACATCACATCGAAGGTTGTTCGGTTCTATATGGCTCGTTCACCGAAGCGTATGCTTACGTCTGTTCGTGGCGCGTCGATGAATCTCCTCAATGGTACGCCTACAGCCAATCAGATTGCTGCACGCCTGAACGCAGACAGCTTGACGGCAAATCTTGATAAAGTTGGATACGTAAATGACGCTATCAACGACAACATCTCGTATGATGTCATCGATCGTGACAACTTTGAAGAACGAGCTATCGATTATACGTTATACCGCACGTTGTTCTGGTCGTCAGATAACAACCCGCTGTCGCGTTTCGAGCGGCGTGACCTGCGTGCATATGTTGTTTCGGGAACACCGACAGCTAAGCGTAATCTGGCAGTGGCAGGTCAGAATTATCCACGACAGCACATTGGCCTTGATGTCATCAACGATCAGTCGTTCATCCTGACAGTTCTTCGTGTCCGTAATGACGCGCCTAGTAATCCAATTCCTACATCGGGTACGTATCATGGACGTCGCGTTCGTGGCGACGCTCTTGCTCGTGGCTTGATTGAAACAGTCTCACGTACCGGCTTTACTGGCGACGCCGATCCACTCCCGGCACTTGTTGAGCTGTACAGCGATCCAACCATAGCTGGCGTTGTACAACGCGCGTACAACTACGTGCTGGGCGATCGTCAGACAACGGACTCGATTATGGGTTCTGCAACAGCTTCGCTCGTGACGAACGTGGTCTACCTTGGCGTCGACTGGCGTCACTGGCAGCATGCAGGTGTGCGCACGGGTACTGAGCGCGTCCTTCGTGGCATCTTCGACTTCTTTGAGTCGAACGGAGGCGGTGTTGTGTCGGTTGAACTTACAGCATTTGATGCTAAGGCTCGTGGTAACAACGTCGACGTGATGTGGAACACAATCTCTGAAAAGAATAGTGATCACTTCTCTGTCGAACGTGCAGATGTGATGGCAGGCAACGCAGCCTACGCGACATTCGTTGCGGTGGGTAGTGTCCAAGCCGCAGGTCAGTCTGTTGCAGTACGCGACTACTCGTTCCGCGATCTCGGTCTCGCACCTGGTCGCTACACGTATCGACTCGTATCTGTCGACAAGGATGGTTCGTCAACGCTCAGCCATGAGGTTGATGTGGAGGTTGGAACGGACGGTCGTGTAACGACACTCGCCGTAGCTCCACAACCAGCGCGCTCGTCAGCACAATTGACAATCACTACGCCAGAAGGCGGTTCAGCGATTGTTGAGATCATTGACGCTGCCGGTGCTCGTGTTCGCGTGATGAACGATGTGGCCGTTACAAAGGGAAGTCAGTCGCTCGATCTTCCGATCGAAACGCTGGCCTCAGGAACGTACACTGTGCTTGTAACCGTTGCAGGGTCAACGCAATCCACGCAGTTCATTGTAGCACGGTAATCGAACTATCGACGAAACGCAATGTGCCCGATGCTCACAAGAGCATCGGGCACTTCTTATTTTGTGGCAATAATGAGCGGTCGTTGCGTTGGTACGATTACCCGTTTTGCGTGCTTGCAACATCCATGCATGCAACAGAGCAGCATTGTTGGAACTGTGTCTCACACTCGGTGCAGACCAAGTGCTGGCGGTTACACAGAAGATTCGCGCAATTGAGGTACGTTTCGGTGGGGGATGCGCAATGCAAGCAGGTGCCCACGATGCGCTTGTCGGGTGTATGATTGATGTCCACGGCTATGCGTTCATCAAACACATAGCACTTACCATCCCAGAGCGCCCCCTGTGTAACGGGATCCTTCCCGTAGCTGACGATTCCACCATCAAGTTGAAAGACGTTCGTGAAGCCCTCATGGATCATGAAGGATGTTAGTTTCTCACACCGGATGCCTCCGGTACAGTAGGTGAGAATCGGCGCGTCCTTCTTATTGCCGAGGTTCTGACGAATCCAGTCGGGGAACTCTCGAAAGCTCTCGACGTCTGGTCGTATTGCACCACGAAAATGTCCGATGTCGAACTCGTAATCGGTCCGACCATCTATAATGATCGCGTCCCCGCGTTCCATGCGCTCTTTCCACTCTGCGGGTGTTAAGCGTGTACCCGTTGCGTCGATCGGATTGGACGGAAGATCGGCGCGGAAGGTGACAAGTTCCTGCTTGACGCGAACGAACATCTTCGTGAAGGTGTGCTCAACAACTTCGTCTACCTTGAATACCATCGATGCGAAGCGGGAGTCTGCGTGCATTGCCGTACGGTATGCGTTACATGCAGCCACTGAGCCAGACACGGTGCCGTTGAGCCCCTCAGTAGCGACGAGAATCCGGCCACGGAGTTCGAGCGATTCACATAGCAAGCGATGTTCGGCAGCAAACACCTCAGGGTCCGCAATTGGGACGAATTGGTAGTAGAGCAAAACGTTATACAATGGTGCAGTCCCTGTAGCGTCCAACAAAACCTTACGAATCTACGAGTCAAGTTTCGAACAGTGGCTGTTGCCGTTGTAACTTTGCGGTGCAGCAAACAAAGAGATGAGACCAATCGCACCATTAGCGACGGTTCAGCTCCTGGCGCTTGCGTTGTGGTTGTTGCCACAATACGCAGTAGGGCAGCAGGGGGCTAATCCGTACGTATCTATCGTCGGCCGAGAATCACGTACGCACGCGATCATCTCGTCGGGCTCTGTGCGTCGCGCAGTCGGGGATGTTGCGTTTCTTCTGGAAACAGCACGGTTGTCGTCGGTCGCTGATAACGTCCAATTCGATCAAGCTGCAGTGCTCGCGCGTTCTGGGTATCGATCGTCGGCTATCCGCTCGTTTGATCCTCTTGTAACCGAGCGCGGTACGTCCCCATTCGCCCCATTTGCGCGGGTTGAGCAGGGATTGTTGGCTATCGAAGCAGCGTCGTATCCTGAGGCCGTTGCCATGCTCATCGACGGCAGTAGTCGTGCGTTGCAGGCTGCGCAATCGCGTAATGACCAATCGTACATCTCGCTGGCGCACTTGGCTACCTTCTGGGAGGGAGCCGCACGTGCGGCACTTGGACAGCACCAAGAGAGTATCACAGCATTTACGCAGTGTGTTGCCATTGACAGTTCCGGACCATATGCGGGATGGGCGTACTACGCTCTTGGACAGGTGCTGGAACGTAATGGTGATGTTCCGGCAGCAATCTCTGCATTTCAACGTGCGAGTCGTGTTCGCCCCTTAGACCCCGTTGCCTTAGGAGCACGAACTCGTCAGGCAGTCGGTCATGTGTCGTTGCGCCAGCCGCAGCGAGCGCTGGACGTTCTGACTGACATTGATAGTTTGTTCTTGCAGGTATCGGCGACCGACACAACTGGAGTTGCCGGTGCTCAGACCGTTGAAGAAGTAGCGCTGGTGCGAGCTGAAGCCCTCACACTCATGGGTTCGTACCGGTCTGCGTATGGGCAATGCGAGTCCTTCCTTACACGCTTTCCACGGTCGTCCTATCGCTGGCATGTTGAACTCCATGCTGGATATACATCGATGAACCTTGGTGAGTATCGTCGTGCGGGAACGTACTATGCTCGTATCCTTGATTCGGTTGTTGACGATGCATCACCAATTCGACAGCAGGCATTGTTTTATGGGGCGCTTGTTCTCGCGCGAGAAGGAATATCCTCAGAAGCTCGTACAGCATTTCAAGCGCTCAGTGTGCAGTCGGGATATCCGTTCCAGGCACACGCACTCGTCGAGCTTGGCCAGATAGCGTATCAGCAAGGTGCGTTCGACGATGCACGAACTGCTCTTGAAAAGGCTGAACGAATTTCTCCTGATGCGGTTGTGACGCTCCGGGCGCAAGTGCTTCTTGGTGCAACATTCATTGAACTGCAGCAGTGGTCAAAGGCAGCATCGGTCTATGAACGTGCGCAGAAGATAGCGGAAGAAGCAACCGAGCAGATGATTCCCGAACGGTTGGCTCTGCTTGCTGAGATTCGACTCAAGCGAGGAATCAGCCTCGTGCAATCGACGCAGATTCGTCCAGCAATCACGGCATTGACCGAGTATCTGGGTAACCATCCCAATGATGGTCGACGTGACGAAGGAACATTTTGGCTCGCAGAGGCGATGTATCGCGCAGATCTGCTCAAGAATGCTCAGGAGCTCTACGAAGAAGTCGCTCGCAGATTTACAGGAAGCCCGCGTCGCGAAGAGGCCTTGTATGGTCTTGCATGGACCTATTTCCGGCGTCGTGACTTTGAACGTTCAACGGCGACATTCGGTGAGCTCCTCCGCACGTATCCATCGTCGAAGTATGCCACAGAGGCGTTAGCCCGCCGAGGCGATGGACTGTTTATCTCGCGACAATTCGCCGCAGCGGCGCAACAATACAGCCTTGCTGCAGAGAGTGCCCCCGCTACGGATGATGGTCAGTACGCGGCATACCAAGCAGGACAGGCATCTTATCGAGCAGGCGATCATGTCGGCGCTGTCAAGGACTTGCGTGCGTTTATTCAGCGTTATCCGATGAGCCGACTTGCCGATGATGCACTTTTCCTGATTGGTTGGATTGCCTTTGAAGATCGCAACGATCTTCTTGCGCTTGAGGAGTTCCAGCGATTGCTTACCGCCTATCCAGACGGCGATATGTGCGTTCGGGCATTGTATACCAGCGCAGTAGCACAGTTCAATCTTCGACAGCTCGACGCGGCACTTGCCACATTCCGAGGCGTTGTGTCACGATATCCGTCCCATGCTTTGGCAACGGAGGCGGCAAAGAAGATGCAGACGATTCTTCTCGGACAAGGTAGAACGCAGGAAGCGCTCGACGTTGCGGACTCACTGATGCTTGCAAATCCACAGTCGATTGCAGCCGAAGATTTTGCCTTTAAAAAGGCCGAGATATTCTATTCCGGACAGAATTTCTCGAACGCTGCGATAGAGCTTGAGGCGTTCATGAAGAAATATCCTTCGTCGGAACGAAACGATGAAGCGCTGTATCTCTTGGGTCAGACATACCTATCGATGAACGATGAAGTTCAGGCGCTTGCAGCATTTCGTCGAATAGAAACATCCTATCCGCGGAGTCCCTTCCGTGTTCAGGCATACCTCGAACTTGCGGATCACTATCGAAATCGTGCAAATAGTGTTGCTGCCGACTCAGTGTATACAATCGTATGGAAGGATATGCCAGACGATTCTGATGCAGCAGCCCAGGCTGGTTACTCACGAGCCATCATCGCGTATGAGCGTGGTGATACGTTGCGATCACTGGAGCTGTTTCGCATGACTGCCGACCGCTATGCTGGCAGGGAGTATGCCGAACAAGCGCGATACCAAGTTGCAACCTTGTATCGTCGCGGAATTGATGTTGATAGCGCAACGTACCATCTTGGTATCCTTGCTACGCGTGAAGATCGTCCGCACCTTGTCGCTAATGCGCTGTACGATCTCGGTCTCATCTATAAGAGTTTACGTCGGTATGATGCAGCTGTAAATGTCCTCGAGCGACTTCGCAATGATTACGCTGGTTACGAGGATGCCTACTCAAAGGGTCTGCTCGAACTCGGTGAGTGTTATGAGAAAGTCAAGCGTATCGACGATGCGATCCAGGTCTATGGTGTTGTGAGAGATCTTCGTCCTGATGATTTCGGGAAGACAGCCGTGAGCCGCATTCAACGGTTGCGGAAGGTGCGTCGATGAAGATCGCCTTGTACCTTCTTGCTCTCCTTGTGCCAGTTACTCTCGTGGCGCAACAGCCGCAGCCAGCGCCTCCAAATGCTCCCGTTGAGTTGCCTGAAGTGTTGGTGACAGGAAAAGAGCTGATCGACGTCGGTGCTGGATCAAAGCAAGCACCCGCTCGACCTCCGATCCTCTCCTCGACCCGCCTTGACACACTGAATCCATCTGAAAAGCTACCAGTTCCACGTATACCTGCGCGTGCGCTTCCAGCACTTCGCCGTCCGTTCGCGATGTTCCCTGGATATGTGGATGCATCGATGGGTACACTCCTGACCCCGTCTGTTGCAGCGGGGTATACGTTCGAATCTGCTGGGTATCGTATCGACCTCGATGCTGATGTCGAAGCAAGCCAAGGCTGGATTGAACACACGGGATATCTGAC
>CAMCXP010000051.1 GCA_945883395.1 Melioribacter roseus P3M-2 | reverse complement strand
CTTCGACCACAAGTTGCTGACGCTCGCTGTTCACCCACAGGAAGGCTGCCGTGCGTGCGTTCGTTGCCGACCGGATAACCATCAACACGCGGTTGAGCAGGAAGTCGAACTCACGGCGCGGCTCTTGCGATGTGAGATCCTCTTCATCGTCGTTGACGAATGTTGCCAGAGAAACCGCAGGAGAACGCCGTGATGTTTCGCGCGGCTTCGATGTTTCGCTTACGAGGTCGGAAATATCGTCGCCTGTACGCACAGCGGCCTCAGTTGCCTCGATTACCTCAACTATCTCCGGCGTCGGAGCATCCGGGACTTCCTCAGCGACCACATCCTCGTGCGACGGCTCGGATGCTATGAGCTCTGAACCCAAATCTTCTTCTGTGTTTGCATCGATGGTGATGGCTGCCGGCTCATCACTCTGTTCGACCACTTCCGGTGTTGGAGGGGGTATCGGACGCGACTTCGATCGTGGGCGCACAACAACGTCTTCCGAGAGATGAATCTCGTCGGTTACCGGCCCAATGATTGTTGCCGTCGTCGATGAGTAGGCTGCTTCTCCAACCGGTACAGGAGGATTCAGTTCTGCGTTCTTGCGGAGTTCCTGACGCAGCTCGCTAACGAGCTTCGGCGTAGCAGATGGCTTCGACTTCTTTGTGCCCAGGATACGAATGCTCGACTCAGCATCTGTGTGCTCAATAAATGGCGGTGCCTTCGGCGTCTGATCCTGTATCGGGCTTGCCACTGGAATAGGTGGGTCGATAGCCGGACGTTGAACCAGATCTGTGTGTCCCTCGAACAAGTCGATCTGCTTCTCATCAACGTAGGTTGTTTCGCCCCCTTCAACAAGACCGAAGGAATTGCGATAGGCATCGGGATCGAACGTTTGCGATGTCTTCTTCCCATCTGTTACAATGCGCGATCCTAGGTCCGGCGTTTGCGACGGACGAATCGGTGCGATAATCTGTAGGTCGGTCAGGCGTGGCGATACAATCATGAATAATGCAACGCCACCCAGGATCGAAATGCAGATGCCAATCAGGCGTACTGCCATCTCGTCGAGATAGATCGCAATAAACAAGCCAACGGCCATCACCAAGAAGATGATCGAGTCGCTGGGTTGAAAGACAGTTCGAAGATCAACCTTTTGCTTCGGCATATGCTCTACGGAAGGAGTTCGATCTCGTATCGCATCATTTGCGACATCGAGATAGTTTGACGCTCACCGCGCTGTCCACCACGAACAGTAGCAGTGACATTCATCGAGATTGTATTCTTTTTTGAGATCGTATATCCACCATCGACGTCAAGCAATGCGTCGGATGATCCGGTGATTGACGACGTATCGATTGTTACCGCAATGCCAGCTTCACGCGGCAGGGGGCGCACATTCATTGAGCCCGTTACTTGTGCATCGATGGTCGCAATGCGACGAGTGCGGATCTGTTTGACCGCCGTTACGTGGTATGTGGCCTTCGTCGCAACGGCAAAGAGCTCGGCAATCGGCGTTGTCATTGCATTCGTCCAGCGTCCTGTCGAATCAAGTCGGCCCGCAGGAAACGGGATGATCTCTTGTCCATGAAACGCCCCAAAGATGGCACTCTGTACCTGTGCGGTGAGCTGTGCCGACGCCGACGGCGGAGGGCTCTGTCCGAGACTCTTTAGCAGCTGATTGACGATGTTCGACACGCTACCCACGCGGACGATACCGCCACGGTGATCGATCACGAGATCGACGTCTTCCCCGAGCAGAGCGTTGTATTGAATGTACTCCGGACTTGAGCGTTGCATCGAATCCGCTGAGGAGTACGACTTGCTCAACATTGCCGCGCCAGTTGTACGGTTGCGTGCTGTGAAGTTGACGCGAATTGAATCGAAGCGCATCGCCACAGTAAACGTCCCATCGGGATGAACATCCCGGACGGTCTTGGTGTATACGTGCGTGCTGCGCTGCTGCGCAATCGTTGAATCCTGTATGGCTTCGGAGGACTGCATTACGCGATAGCGCAGGACGGTGCCTTTGCGATACCGAACGGCGAACGTATCGATTGCTGCTTGTTGCAGCGTGAGAGTTGTTGCTTGTGCTGTATCGCGCGCGGTAACGACGGCAGACGAATCAACGGAAGCGGTATCCTTTGGCGTATCATCGGTCGAGCACGACCACATCGTCATCACGACGAAGGAAAGCATGGTTCCGCGAACGAGAACGTTCACCATTGATACTGACCCATGAGTTTCCACATCGTCGTTGTTGTGACGTTGTGTGTGAAAACTTCGTTCTTCACCACGCCACGGAACCAGCTCTTTGCAACATGCTTTACTCCGTTAATCGTGCCATTCGCGGTTAGTAGAAGCTCGTTATCGATCACCGCACCACCGTCGCGTACATTGCTCACGTAGGGAATGCCGTAGATATGGATCGGTTGTTCAGCACGAGCCGCAATCGTGTCCTTCGAAATGATACTGTAGAGACCTCCGGCGAAGCTTGCAAGACGCGACGTGACGTTGCCCTCGTACACAACGCCGTCTATGCGCGATGTGTAGGAATGGCGCCACGTGGAGTCGACACCCTTGCGTATTCCCGGGATCACACGCTTCTGCAGGTCGCCGTATTGCAACAGATTCTCACGATCGAGCGACTGCATCCAGATCGTGTAGACAACCGAGTCGAGATCCGCAGCGTTTTGCTGCAGATAATCGCGCCAGAAGTCGATCTGTTCGCCAGAGAGCTTTGTGACTTCGCCGTACGGGCTCACCGTTATCTCGTAGGTACGGTTCAATGGCCCGGCATAGTTGTTCAAGTCTGCAAAGTTCTTCGGCGTGATATCCTTTTGCGAGTCATAATCGATCTCTACGCCGTCCGATCTGAATCGGTAGATCAGAGAGTCGATGTTCACGACAAGCTTTGCGATGCCATCGAGCGATTCAATGCAGCGAACTGTTACTTGGTACGTTACCGTGCGCTCGTAGGTCTTCCGGGATGAATCACTATGCACGCGTTCAACGGTGGTTTGTTCAACCACTTCGTAGTTCTGCGCGATGCCCGCGCGGTAGAGTGCTTGCAGACGGTATTCACGCCGCGGCGGTACCGCGGATTCTTGTGCGTGTAAAGCAAGGGGCACCAGGCACAATACTGCGAGTATGCTCAATACAAAGCTTCGGTGTGTCATGTTCGTTTGCATGGAAAAGCCGTAGGAATCTACCACAAAACTGCCAGAAACACGACGAGGGCGGAAGCCGCCCTCGTCGTACATCACCAACGTCACAAGAGGTGAATTCGTGTTATTAGGCGTTGTTGATCAGTTCGCTTTCAGCGAAAAAGAAGGCCACTTCATTGACGCCGTTCTCAACTGAGTCGGAGCCGTGAACAGCATTCTCGCCCTTGCTCGTTGCGTACTTCTTGCGGATCGTGCCCTCAGCTGCCTCGGCTGGGTCTGTTGAACCAATCAGGGCGCGCCAGTCGGCGATGGCATGTTCCTTCTCGAGTGCAATCGGTACGATAGCGCCGCTCGACATGAAGTTAACAAGTTCACCGTAGAATGGACGTTCCTTGTGCACGCCATAGAACTCACCTGCAACAGCTGGGGAGATGCGTGTGAGCTTCATGCCAAGCACGCGGAAGCCCGCAGCTTGAATCATCGCAACGATATTGCCGATGTTCTGATTGCGGACGCCGTCAGGCTTGATAATGCAGAGTGTGCGTTCGATTGCCATGGTAGTAGTGTGTTCGTTCGTTAAACAATGTTCGAGTTTGGGGTTTATTTCTTCGCAGCTGTGCTGTCGAGAAGGTTCTTCATCGTCACGCCGATCGTTGCTGGCGACTCGACAACAGTGATGCCGCAAGCGCGCATTGTTGCCATCTTATCGGCCGCTGTGCCCTTACCACCAGAGATGATCGCGCCTGCGTGGCCCATACGGCGGCCTGGAGGTGCTGTCTGCCCGGCGATAAAGCCTACGACTGGCTTCGTTACGTGTTCCTTGATGTACTCCGCAGCTTCTTCTTCGGCGTTGCCACCGATCTCGCCGATCATGACGATGGCTTCTGTTGCTGGATCCTCATTGAACAGCTTGATCGCATCGATGAAGCGTGTGCCAATGATTGGGTCGCCACCGATACCGATGCAGGTTGTCTGACCAAGACCAACGTCTGATAGTTGGCGAACTGCTTCGTATGTGAGCGTTCCTGAGCGCGAAACAAGGCCCACCGGACCACCGCCGGTGAAGATGAAGCCTGGCATGATGCCGATCTTGCATTCGCCCGGAGTAATAATACCTGGGCAGTTTGGACCGATCAGGCGGCAATCCGAGTTTTCGAGTGCTGCTTGGACCGGGATCATGTCCTTCACAGGGATACCCTCAGTGATGCACACAATCACGTTGATGTTCGAGGCAATTGCTTCGAGGATTGCGTCGGCAGCTACGGGAGCCGGTACGAAGATGATCGATACATCACAGCCAGTGGCGGCCTTTGCATCTGCAACAGTGTTGAACACGGGAACGGAATGCGTGAACGCATCATCGCCTTTCCCGGCGTACATTGTGTTACCCTTGCCAGGTGTCACGCCACCAACGACATTCGTGCCGTAGGCAAGCATCTGCGATGTGTGGAAGGTTCCTTCGCCGCCGGTAATGCCTTGGACGATGACCTTGGAATTCTTGTTGACCAAAACGCTCATAGTGAGTTGTCCTTTGTGGGATAGACTCCAAAAATACGGACAAAACCGACTATAACGGGAGGATTCGATGGTTGAGATAACACTTGTCTACGAAGGCCAACTCCGATGTACCGCAACGCACGGTCCGTCAGGTACGACGTTTGTTACTGACGCGCCTGTCGATAATCACGGGCGTGGCGAGAGCTTTTCGCCAACCGATCTGCTGGCAACGGCACTGGGTTCGTGCATGCTGACTTACGTGGGATTGGCTGCAACCAAGCATGGTTGGCAGCTCGAGGGGGCGCGGCTGATGGTGAAGAAGGAGATGGTTGCCGACCCTCTGCGCCGCATTGGCAGGCTATCTGTTGAGATTTGGTTGCCGAAGCCCATAGACGGTGAGGGGCTTCGGATCCTTACCAATGCAGTAACGACATGTCCGGTAAAGCTCAGTATCTCGGAGGCGATTCAGGTGCCGATCACGTTCGTCGGACACGAGTAAGGACGCGCCTTATGTGGTCCGTGCCAGACGTCCAGCGGTAGCCATCAGGAGTTCGTCACTGTACATCGGACCCTGCAATTGCATCCCGATAGGGAGCCCTGCTGCGTCGCTGCCGAAGGGCAGGCTGATAGCAGGAATTCCGGCGATGTTTGCCGACACTGTGAAGTAATCACTGAGCCACATGCTCACGGGATCCTTCTTTGCACCGCGTTCAAACGCAGTTGTCGGTGTGGTTGGCATCGCAAGAAGATCTACCCGACCAAAGATGTCGCTATAGGCGTCGCTGATGCGTCGACGCGCCTGTTGTGCCTTTGCATAATACGCATCGTGGTAACCACTCGAGAGGACGTACGTGCCGAGCATGATGCGTCGCTGCACTTCCGCTCCGAAACCTGCCGTGCGTGAAGCTGTCGTGATGTTGCCATCTTCTGCATCTACGCGCAGACCGAAGCGTACACCATCGAAGCGTGCAAGATTGCTAGATGCTTCTGCCGTGGCGAGGATGAAATACGTTGGGATCCACGTTTCACTGTGCGGGACAGTGATATCAACCACCTCCGCGCCAAGCCCAACGAGTGCGTCGCGATACGCGCCATACGCGTCGACCATCTGTTGATCACAACCGGTGAGCTGTGACATTGGCATCGCTCCGATGCGAAGCGGACGTTCCCCGACCGACCAAGGCGTACCCTGTGTAGACGTAGAGTCCATTGGGTCGTAGCCACTGATCACCGAAAACACATCCTGCATATCGTCGATCGACATCGAGAAGAGTCCGATCTGATCCAGAGACGAAGCAAAAGCAACCAGTCCGTAGCGCGACATGCGTCCGTAGGTTGGCTTCAAGCCGAACGTACCGCAGAATGCAGCAGGTTGACGAATCGAACCTCCCGTATCTGAGCCCAGAGAAACATGGCACATACCACTAGCAGCAGCAACAGCAGAGCCACCAGACGAACCGCCCGGTACGCGGGCATGATCGAGGTGGTGGTAGACCGGACCGAAAGCAGAGGTCTCGTTGGATGAGCCCATTGCGAATTCATCCATGTTCGTCTTGCCGATACAAATCGCACCTGCGTCGATCAGACGCTCAATCACGGTTGCATTGAACAGCGGATGGAATCCCTCCAGCATGCGTGATCCGCACGTGGTCGGAAGCCCCTTAACATGAATGTTGTCTTTGACGGCGATCACCATGCCCTCGAGTGGACGTTGCAAACCGGAGGCATAGCGTTCGTCGGACTCGTGCGACTGGCGCTGCGCAACGTCGTGATTAACAACGAGAAACGCATTCAGTGATGTCTGCGAAGAAATGCGCGACATGAATCCGTCGACGGTTTCATTGACTGATGAAGTTCCCGTTGCGTAAGCGGTACGATGGTCGTTGAACGTCATGACGGTTGGGATGCATCCTGAGGTGGTTGTTCTGTCTGGCCATCTACGTCTGCTGCAGGCGCTGCGCGCGAGGGTGGTGCGATGGCTACAATTTGGTCGGCTGGCGTGATGACGGGTGGTGCGATCGGCGGCGTTGGCGCACGCTCGTGCTGCTCCACCGAAATTTCGGCGGAGATATCGCGTATCTGCTGCTTGAGATCTTCCTGTGCCTTACGGAACTGGCGAATGCCTTTTCCGACTTGCTGTGCTATCTCGGGGATCTTCTTTGGACCAAACATCAGAATCACGACAAGCAAGATGAGCAGAAGCTCACCACCACCGACGTCAAACATCTTAGTTCGAACCGTCGCCGTTTGGTGTGCGCTTCTCCGATGCATCATCGCCCTTGCCCGAGGCAGCATCCTTGAATTCCTTCACGCCCGAGCCGAGGCCGCGCATGAGGTCTGGAATCTTCTTAGCACCGAAAAGAAGAACGATGACGAGAGCGATGATAATGATCTCGGTTGTTCCAAGGTTTGGCATGCCGACCTCCGTGATGGATCAACGTGAAGAAAGTTCGAGAGCAAGGCTTGCAAACACACTGACGCCGTCGGTTGAGCCTAGCAGCGGATCGCTTGCGCGCTCCGGATGCGGCATCATACCCATAACGTTGCCACGTGCGTTGGTAATTCCTGCGATGTTATTGATGCTACCGTTTGGATTTGCCTCGGCGACGATCGATCCGTCCGATGTAGCATACCGATAGAGCACTTGGTTGTTGCCTTCGATTTCATTGATCACGTCGGCCGGCGCCGTGAAACGTCCTTCGCCGTGCGCGATCGGAATGCGCAACACGCTGCCAACCGTGAGTGCGCGTGTGAACGGCGAATCGGTGCGCTCGACGCGCAGGTACACGTCCTTGCACACGAATGACAGGCCTTCGTTGCGGATGAGTGCGCCCGGGAGCAGACCCGACTCGCAGAGAATCTGAAATCCATTGCAGATTCCGAAAACGATTCCACCGTCGTTGGCAAATGCAATCACCGACTGCATAATGGGCGAGAAGCGAGCGATCGCGCCAGTGCGGAGATAGTCGCCATAGGAGAACCCTCCCGGCAAGATCACAGCATCAAGACCGCTCGGCAGCGCCGTATCCTTGTGCCACAACCTCACGGCTGTGTTGCCCGTAATCGTAGCGCCAAACTCAGCGTCGGCATTACAGTTCGAACCAGGGAAGGTGACGACACCGATCTTCATGCCGATGCTCCTACAGCCTTTTCGGCGATGTCGATACGGACATCTTCCATCACAGGATTGGCAAGGAGCTTTGCACAGGCCTCCTCGACCGTCGAGCGAGCCGTGTCAATATCTGGAGCGAGCACGTCGAGTTCTATGTGCTTGCCAATACGCACGTTTGCCATGCCTTGCATGTGCAGGGAGTGAAGAGCATTCTCAACAGCCTTGCCTTGCACGTCGAGGATGGCGCGGCGCAGTGAAACGATGATCGATGCGGTGTAGGTCTTCATGAGCTTACATGGTAAAAGGATCTGGATCATCTTCCTCTATCGAGTCGTCTTGCTCTGTACGGTCACGTAGGAACACCACGAGGTGACGAATCGCGCCGCCGATGAGATAGACCACCATGAACGGGAAGAGTGCCTTGCCGCCGGTAATCACCGAAGCAACGAGAGCTATGAAAAATACGGAAAAGACAACCGGCCGCTGGCGAAGACTCTTAAGTGACGGGCGGGGGATGTTGTCGTACTTGATCGTACTGACCATCGCCAGCGCGGCAAACACGGTTACTGCGGCGGTCGCACCCGGCTTCCATGCCTCTGGGAGTTCATTGGAGGGGAGCCACAAGGCTAGGAACGACACAATCATAAATGCGCCAGCAGGGATGGGCATGCCGCGGAAGTACAGTTTATCTTCCATGCTTGTGAGTTGCACATTGAAGCGGGCGAGGCGCAGCACCCCGGCCAGGGCCGGCAACGAGGCCAAAAGCAACCCCCACTGATGCCAGTCGTGGAACATTGCTTGGTAGAGCATCGCCGATGGAGCCACGCCAAACGACACAGCGTCGCAGAGGGAGTCGAGCTCGACGCCGAACTCCGACGTACTGCGTGTGATGCGCGCCACCACGCCATCGAGCATGTCGAAGACGCCGGCAGTCACGATGAGCAGTGCAGCCCGGTCGAGATGCCCCTCGAAGCATGCCACGATCGAAGCAAACCCGCAGAACAGGTTCGCCAGCGTAAAGAGGTTCGGAATGACCGATCGAGTAACGCGCATGGATGGCCCCTTAACCCTTCAACCGGGCAAGGATGGTGTGTGAGCTGCGGACAACATCGCCGGGGCGCACGCAGATCTCTGCGGTGGCCGGCACGGTAACGTCCATCCGGGAGCCAAACTTCATCATGCCGAAGCGCTCACCGACGCGCACGACGTCGCCCGCCTTGGTGTCGTAAACAATGCGGCGAGCCAGAAAACCCGTGATTTGCTGGTAGGAGATACGGCCCTCAGGAGTGTCGAGAACAAAGATGGAGCGCTCGTTTTCGGTGCTCGACTTTGGATTAAAGGCCATTAGGTACTTGCCTGGGATGTACCGTGCCTCGGCGATGGTGCCGCTGGCCGGGTAGCGGTTAACGTGGAGATTCACCGGCGAGAGAAAAATGCTGATCTGCACGGCGGGGCCGCCCAGCTCTGGACTGTGCTCAACCGGGTCCACGTTGACCACCTTGCCGTCGGACGGAGCCATGATCAGATGCGAATTCGAGATTGCTTCCGGCAGAAGGGGGCGCTCAGCGTCGCGAAAGAACCACAACGTGAAGGCGATGACGAGCAGCCCAAGCAGCACACTCAGCGCCTGCACAACCACTGGCATCGGGGTTAATGCAAGGAGGAGCAAGCATGCGCCAATGCCCAACATCAGGAAAGCGTTGTCGCGACCGTAGGGAGTGATCATGAATAGGGAAGAAACAGGACGTTCAATGGTTGGTGGGGGATTCGATGGTTCGTAGATTCGCTACTTCAAAAGTAGTGAATCCGCGCCTCCTGACCCTTTATTTGGCAATCCTCGCATGAAGTTTACCGTTGCGCTTCCAGACCTCCAGAAGGCATTGCAAAAAGTGCTCCCGGCAATTCCGGCAAAGAGCACAATTCCAGTTCTCGAACACATCCACGCGTCGTTGGATGGAGGCGAGTTAACATTCACGGCCACCGACCAGGAAATCACGATCTCCCTGCGCATTCCTGTTGCGGGAGAACTTGATGGTGCGCTGTTGATCCCTGCACGACAGTTTCATGATCTGGTGAAGGAGCTTGGAAACGCCGGAACGATCGAAGTGCATGCTGATGAACGCTCGCAGCTGGTGATTGTGCGAACGCCAACAGGCTCCTTTGAGATGAAGGCGCTGGATGCTGCGGAGTTCCCAACAATTCCACCGTTTCCTGACGCGCAGGTCGCGGTGCTGAGGAAGGAAGACATGTCGCGCATGGCCAACAAGACCGTGTTTGCGGTGTCGACCGAAGAGTATCGTCCAAGTATGACGGGTGTGTTCTTCCAGTTCAACGGCGACAACGTCACAGCTGTTGCGACGGATGGTTTCCGCTTGAGTCGCGTGATCGTAAAGGCGGCCGACGGTGCATCGTTCCCATCAGGACTAGAAGTGATCGTTCCGTCGCGTGCCGTAGATCTGCTTCGTCGCATCGACAGCGATGTTGAGATGGCTGTGTCCCGCACTCACGCGCGGTTTACGATCGGATCAATGACCATCACAACGCGCATTATCGATGAGAAGTATCCGCCGTATCAGAACGTTATTCCGTCGGACAACGACAAGTCGCTGATTATCAATCAGCGTGAAATCTTAAGTGCGATCAAGCGTGTGTCCCTCTTTGCGAACTCGAACACACGCCACGTGCGCTTCTCCATGGAGCAGTCAGTATTGGCGGTGCACTCCGAGGATGAGGATTCGGGCGGTAAGGGTACAGAAACAATTCCATGTGAATTTTCCGGCAAGAGCTTCGAGGTGGGGTTCAACTACCGATTCCTCGAAGAGGCGATCAAGAATATTTCTGCTGATGATGATCCAGACCTCAACGTTCGGCTGACGTTCTCGACGCCGATTCGTGCGGTTCTGATTACACCGGGTGCAGGCAACGACTCGCTGTTGATGCTCGTTATGCCTGTGAAGATCTAACGGTATCACTGATGGTTCTTCACTCTGTTTCTCTTATCGACGTGCGCAATCACGAGCACAGTGATGTGCTGTGTGCGCGCGACGTAAACGTACTGAGCGGACGGAACGGATCGGGAAAAACATCGGTGCTTGAAGCAATCAGTTTGTGTTCGCTCGCTAAGAGCTTTGTTCCTGTGATGGATCACGCGTTGATCCGCCGTGGTGCAGAGCGGTGTATTGCAAGTGTTGATGCTGTGCGTGATATGGAAGTGCCGTACCGCGTGTCGGTGGCTGTGCAGCCAGGCGTGCGCAAGCGCATTGCAACGGCGTACGGATCAAACCTGACGCCACGTGATATCATCGGTGAGATTCCGATAGTTGCGCTCTCGCCTGATCATAAGAGTATCACACTTGGTGGTCCGGCCGAACGTCGTGCCTTTATCGATGGCGTGATGGCGCAATCAAGCAAGCGCTATACCGAGCTGCTCTACGAACACCGTCGGCTGCTAAAGCAGCGTAACGCGGTGTTGCAGTCGGGTATGGGTGCGACGATGCAGGCAACGTTGGATGTGTGGACAGAGCAGTTCGTGATGGTGAGCGCCGAGCTCGTTGAGCGCCGCCAATGTTGGCTTGCTGATGTTGCGCCACGCGTGCGCGAAGCATACGAGGCGGTCTCTGGTGTTCATGAGGTGATCGACATCACGTACGAACCTGATGTATGTACGCAGGGGGTGCTGCAGCGTGATGCCGAGCTTACAACCGAGTGTGTCGCCGAGGCGTACCGTGCGCTAGCTGCGCAACTACGTATGCGGGAGATGGCTCGCGAGAGCACGATGTTTGGTCCGCAAAAAGATGAGATCGCATTTCACATTAACGGTGGTCTCGTGCGTGAGACTGCGTCACAGGGACAGCATAAATCGCTCTTGGTGGCATTAAAGCTTGCCGAGTGTGATGTCCTACACGAGCATTGCTCGGAGCGTCCTGTGGTGTTGCTTGATGATGTATTCAGCGAACTCGATCGAGATCGTTGCGAGCGTGTGCTTGAACGCATCGTTGCGATGGGTATGCAGTGTTTTGTGACGACGACCGATGGTGATGATGTGGTGTCGATGATAGAGAGACTGATGCATGAGCAAGGACAACGCCTTGACATGCAGCTGATGCGTGTTGCTGATGGGCGTGTCACGATCGACGCCGGGATATCAACGCATCACCTTCCTTCGGCGGAGGCCGCGTAACATGCACGCACTTGCTGAATTGCTGACGTCGTTCGTTAAACAGCACCGACTTGAACCGGAACTTGAAAAGGCCCGTCTACCAAGGTATTGGCAGGACGTAGTAGGTGAAGCACTAGCGTCACGCACGGTATTGCGGTCGTTCGAACAGGGGGTACTTCGGGTTCATGTTCCTGAAGCACCATGGCGAAGTGAACTGGTGATTCGCAGAGAAGAATTACGACAAAAGATTAACGCGTGTGCTGGCGGTGAATTGGTCCGAGAGATCATTATTCGCTAGCCTGCACACCACACACTGGAGAGAAGAGTATGTCAGAGAACACACCAGCCGCTGCTGGATATAATGAAGACAGTATTAAGGTCCTCGAAGGACTCGAGGCTGTTCGGAAGCGTCCCGCCATGTACATCGGCGACGTTGGAGATCGAGGACTCCACCACTTGATTCAAGAGGTTGTCGATAACTCTATCGACGAAGCGCTTGCCGGATTCTGCCGCAATATCACGATCAACCTGCATTCCGATGGATCGTGTTCGGTTAGCGATGACGGCCGTGGTATCCCGGTTGGTCCGCACCCGGTGAAGAAGGTGTCGACACTCGAGGTTGTGATGTGCACACTTCACGCCGGTGGCAAGTTCGACAAGAACACCTACAAGGTGTCCGGTGGTCTACACGGTGTGGGCGTAAGCTGCGTGAATGCTCTTTCGTCCGACTTGACGGTGACCATCGAGCGTGAAGGCAAGTTGTACGAGCAGAAGTACAAGATCGGCGCGCCGCAGGGTCCGGTGATTGAAGTCGGCACGTCAACGCGGACCGGTACCACTGTTCGCTTCTGGCCAGATGCTACCATCTTCCGTACCGTTGAATTCCGCTACGAGAAGGTTGCTGAGCGTCTCCGCGAGCTTGCCTTCTTGAACCCAGACGTAACGATAACCCTGAGTGACGAGCGTGATGGACAGAAGGATGTCTACGCATATCGCGGCGGCCTTGTAGACTTCGTCCGCTTCATGGATGCCAACGCCACCGTCATCACCAAGCCAATCCTGATTTCGGGTGTTGCGTCGAATGAGTCGGATGTTGAAACTGTTGTCGATGTGTGCTTAGAGTACAACTCCGGCTACAATGAAACACTTCTTTCATACGTGAATAACATTAACACTGTTGAGGGTGGAACGCACGTCTCTGGTTTCCGTTCGGCACTGACGCGGACACTCAATGCATACGCTGCATCGAACAACATGCAGAAGAAGGACATCAACCTGACGGGTGAAGACTTCCGTGAAGGACTCACGGCGGTAATCTCGGTGAAGGTTGCTGAGCCTCAGTTTGAAGGTCAGACAAAAACCAAACTTGGCAACGGCGAAACAGAAGGTATCGTGCGCTCGATCGTGAACGAAGAGCTTTCGAAATACCTCGACGCCAATCCAAGTGCCGCAAAGCATATCATCGAAAAGGCAACGCAGGCTGCGGAAGCACGTGCGGCTGCACGAAAAGCGAAGGATTTTATTCGTCGTAAGGGGGCACTCGAGAGCGGATCGTTGCCAGGTAAGTTGGCCGACTGTTCGCTGCGTTCACCCGAGGATACCGAGATCTATCTCGTTGAGGGTGATTCTGCAGGTGGCTCGGCCAAGCAAGGTCGCGACC
>CAMCXP010000050.1 GCA_945883395.1 Melioribacter roseus P3M-2 | reverse complement strand
GGCTTTGGTCTGGGTTAGCATCGGAGCGAAAAATCTCCCTCACCTTTGACGATGGACCTGTACCCTGATCCCTTGCCTGGATCGATATAGTAGAGGAAGCCAGTTGACGGATCGAGATCGATGTGCGCCGGACGTCCACGCTCGGCTGGTGTGATGGTCACGTCGCTGTACCGACGAATGATGGCATCACGGTGGTCCGTGCCGCCAACTTCATGTGGATCACGAAAGTCATATCGACAGATGTCTTTGTACTTCGCATCCAGCACCCAGTAGACGTTTGCGGTGTCGTGCGCGATCCCCAAACCCCACGGGCTCTGATGCAACATGTCAAGGTGCGAGGCCAACTTCCTGTCGTCTTCTTGATAGCGCGAAGCAAACACTGCGGTATCTGCCGACCACAGTGTTGGACCCATGAACATGTAGTTAAGGTCGTTGTTCCCAGGCTCGCCATTCTGTGCCGTTGCGAATGCGCCATTCGTACCCATGGCAATACCCATGGTGCGCCACATAAAGTGATAGGCGCGCGAATCCTTCTTCCTGCGGATTACCTGCTGTGGTGTTCCGGCATTGTGAATGATCGATATGGCATGCCCCTTTGGCTCTGCCGTGACAACCCAGAGATCGTTTCCGTGGAGGGGGCTGCGTGAAAAATCGAGATCGAGCGGGGATGCGATGCCGTCATCGGCTGTGGCAATTGTTGTGATGGCAATAGGCGATGTCAAGTATTGATCGATGCTGTGGTCGTTCTCCAGAACCATCGCTGCCGGCGGAATGGCGTGCCCGACGAGTCGTTCAATATCCATGTACGGTTGATCGGAGACCACACTCAGCGCAACACGTCCATCCCGAAGGACCAACACAGCGTGGGCATCGTACACCGTGTCGTTGGAGCGGGGCAGAGCGCCAAGCCCTGCAGCCAGAGTGTTCTCTGGATCGCTGATATACGACATCAGAGCGGTGTCAAGATCGAACCGCTTTGCCATTTCCTGCCATTGCGCAACGTTATCCGGACTTGTGGCGATCACGCGAATGCCACGTTCGCGAAGCTTTGCCGCGTGTGTGTTGATGTACAGCAGGTGTTCGACACAATGCGTGCATCGGTATCCCAGATATCGAACTACGATTGTTGGTTCGGTGTGCCGGCCAAGCGCCGCTGGTATCTCGGAATGCTCTGCAAGGACCGGTGTAAAGAATCGCACTGCGTGCGCCCCTCCATCATCCGCGAGAACAGGCGCGACGCCGAGAAGCAGCGCGAGGCAGAGTATGCCCATCACAGAAACAAGACGCTGGCCTAGGCGGTGGAAATGGTCCATGTGAAGCATGAATTACTCGTAGTTTAGTGCGTTGTGAGGGTTGGCTACTAACGCCTCATCGACTGTGAAAGTTACCGCCATTCTTCAACAAATCGAATGAGAACCGAGATGCAGTTCCGTTTCATTATTGCAGCGCTCGTTGTGGGCATGCTGGTCGTAGGTTGTGCCGGACAAGGGGATGCACCTGCTGAGCTACCTGTGCAAGACGCACAAGCTTCTGAAGACTTGTTTGGTTTGCCGGAAGAAGACTCTGATCTCGCCAAGGCAATGAAGATCGTCACCGAGCGACGTGAAGCGCGTCGTGCGAAGGGCGATACCGTTGCAATGCCCGCAAACACACTGAAGCAGTTCCTGCCAGCTAGTATCTCGGGGTTCACCTCGGGTGTACCATCAATTGAGCAGGTCAACACTCCAGGGGTATCCCTGTCGCGGGCGACAGCAACCTATACCGCAGCGACTGGTGCTACGGTGACGATCACGCTGGTCGACTATAATGCCTCGGCAAGTGGATGGGAATCGGCAACATCGGTGTTTTCATTGCCAATCGCCGTGGAAAACGACTCCGAGATTTCGAAGACGTTCCAAACGGATGATCCCCTGATTAATGGCTTTGAGAGCCTTAAGAAGTCGACCAAGAATACTACCGTGATCTACGCTCTCGGAGGCCGGTTTATGCTTGAGGTAACCGCTACCAAGCAATCTTCGCTGGAACTCACGCGCTCAATTGCAGCCTCGGTGGACCTAAAGAAGCTCGCTGCGCTGTAACTCCCGACCGAATAACGAACGAGCCCTCGTCTGCACTGTGCAGACGAGGGCTCTTCTTGTGTCGGGGTGGCAGGATTCGAACCTGCGACCTTCTGCTCCCAAAGCAGACGCGCTAACCGGGCTACGCTACACCCCGAATGAGGCACAAAGATGCTGAGTTTTTCAGAACTGACAAAACATGAATGACAAAACAGCGCACTGTATTGCACTTCTGTGATAGATTTGTGACGTCTCTGTGGCGCTCTAGCGCCCGGGACTCCGAGCCCCTAGACGAGTGGTGACGTCTGGGGGTTCCCTTTTTTTTGGAGTAGATTTGCGGTTATGCAACGTACTCTGACTCTCGTTATGCTCGCCGTTCTTGCGGCAAGTTCCGTCCTGCGCGCAGGAGAAGAAATCCCGGGGGCGCCGCAGCGCCAGCCGATCGCACTCACGAACGCAACGGTCTACACGGCCACAGGTGCTCCTGTTAGCAATGGCATGATCGTGTTTGACAAAGGCGTCATCATTGGCGTTGGCACTGCAGTGCAGATTCCGTCGGGGGCACGCGTGATTGATTGCAAGGGAGCGCGAGTGTATCCGGGCTTTTTTGCGTCAGCAACAACATTGGGTCTCACCGAGATCGATGCTGTTCGCGCAACGCGAGACTTTGGTGAAGTAGGAACGCTCAACCCGAATGCTCGTGCAGAGACGGCGTACAATCCAGACAGTGAGATCATACCAACAGTGCGCTCCAATGGTGTGCTCCTGGCCAACGTTACGCCGCAGGGTGGACTTGTGTCTGGACAAAGCTCGCTGATGCGCCTTGATGGTTGGACTCGCGAAGACCTCGCCGCAAAGCGTGTTTCTGGATTGCTCCTGAACTGGCCGGCAATGGAAGTCACGACAGCATGGTGGATGCGCAAGAGCGCTGACGAGCAGCGCAAGGACATCGACCAGAATGTCCGTCAGATCTATGATCTGTTCACGGCAGCGCGTGGATACTCGCAGAAGGCTCGTGCAGGCATCGATACGTCACTTCGCGATATCCGATTCGAGGCAATGCGATGCGTGTTTGAAGACACCGTCCCGGTGATCGTCGAATGTGCAACCCAACGTCAGATTGAAAGCGTGCTCGACTTTGCCGCATCGATGAATGTTCGCGTGATGTTGAACGGAGCATCGGATGCGCCGCTGATGTTGGAACAACTCCAGCGCGCCGGTGTTGGCATCATCATCCCGCGTGTACATGCCTTGCCTCGTCGCGATGAGGATGGATACGATGCGGCGTTTACGCTACCTGCAATCTTGGCGAAGGCCGGCATCCCATTCGCGTTCTCAGACAATGGTGCATGGCAGCAACGGAATCTCCCATTCCATGCCGGTACAGCACGTGCGTTTGGTCTGTCTGAACTTGATGCTCTACGCGGTCTTACGCTCTGGCCTGCGCAGATGTTTGGCGTGAGTGCTACGTACGGCTCGCTCGAGGTTGGCAAGAGCGCAACACTGTTTGTGAGCACAGGTGATGCGATGGACAGTAAGGCTAACAATCTTGTGCATGCGTTCATCGACGGACGTGAGCTTGAACTCAATAACCGACATAAGCGCCTTGCAAAGAAGTATCGCGAGCGCACCAAGCGCTAAGAGTTTATGACCGATGGAACACTCCTCGCAGCTGAACCACTAGCGATTCCCGCACGCGCGCTCTCCATGGCGCGCCGTGCACTGAGCGGTGAGGATCTCGCGCGATTCGAAGCCGTTACCTTATACGCGATACGGTACATGAGCCAGGGTCGACAGATTCATGGCTTCTTAGCTCTGCCGGCGGCCGGCCCTAGCACATACCCTGCTATCGTCTTTAACCGCGGTGGAAGCGGTCCGCGCGGCGCACTGACACCGGAGACCGCCATGCCCCTTATCGGCATGTACGCCTCATGGGGGTACGTCGCAATCGCGTCGAATTATCGTGGGGTAGGGGGCTCGGAAGGCAACGTCGAAGAGTGGGGTGCGGGCGATGTCGATGATGCGCTCAATCTTCTCCCGCTCCTAGATGGATTGGGCTACGTCGATACCGATCGCATTGGTCTTATCGGAGGCAGCCGCGGTGGCATGATTGCGCTGATGATGCTTGCCCGGACAGATCGTTTTCGTGCAGCCGTTACGTTCGGTGCACCAACGCGGATTAGTGCCGTTGAGAGCTCAGCCTATATCCGCAAAACAATGATGAAACATTTGGCCCCAGATGCAGTCGTGCAACAAGAGGCCGAACGTCGAAGCGCCGTCCTCTGGGCCGATACGCTGTGTCGCACCACGCCATTGCTTGTGATGCATGGTACTGGGGATCGTCGCGTTGATGCTCATCATTCCCTGCACCTGGCACTCGAACTGCAGCGGCATGAACATCCCTACAAGTTGATCATGTACGACAATGCAGACCATGTGCTGGCTGGACGACGGAACGAATCGAATGGCGACATGCGTTGGTGGATTGATCACTATGTGCGTGATCGTTCATCACTTCCACGGACGGGTCCGCACGGCGCATAGGTGCCGTTTTCAGCAACATCAAGCTATTGTTGGATGATTAACATGACGCAACTGCTACGAACGATTTCACTGGTTATCACGGCACTCTCTTCTTGCACGATAATGGTCGCGCAGGAAGGCAAGCCGAGTTTTCTCGCGTGGCTTGTAACCGATGAAAAGCTTGAAGCAGCGCTGCGTCCGCTCCATAGTCACACGATGATGACCGAGGCGTTCCCAACGAAAGTCATCGACACCACCATCGATGTGCAGTCATACGACGTCACGCTCGACTGGTATCGCGCCCTCACGACACCACGAGCGCAACGCGGTGATCGTAAGGCGACCGGTATCGTCAAAACAGTGGTTCGAGCTCGTGCAGATAGTCTCACATCGGTTGTATTTGACGCAACGACGTTAATCATCGATTCAGTCACTGTGAACGGTGCCAAAATTGTATTCCGTAAGAATGTGCGCTCGTTAACGATGGATCTTCCATCTCGCTTGCGTCGCGGACAGGACGTTGAGCTAACGATCTACTATGCCAACACGAGTGATGATCGCGCTCTTTACCTGTTCGCTGCAGAGGACGCGCTCACCATCAATGTTCCGTATGCCAGTGGGTTTACCTTCTCTCAGCCGGAGGATGCACGACGTTGGTTCCCGTGCAATGATCAACCAGACGATAAGGCGTACTTCACGGCACATGTTCGTGTACCCAGTGGGTTCACAGCGGTCTCCAACGGTGTTCCAACCGATAGTCTCGTGGATGGTGATTCAGCATCGATTCAATCGTGGCATCATGATCACGTGATGTCCACCTATCTGTTTGCCGTCAACGCAGCCCCGTACGTGTTGTTCATGCAGGAGTACAAGCGCGACGACGGCACGACGATGCCGATTCGCAATTACCACTTCGATGTTGATGACCAGGGCACACGGTACAACGCTCGTCGGGCCGTTGAAAACGTGCCTGAGATGTTCACTGCATTTGAGAAGTATTTCGGACGCTATCCCTACGCAACGTATGGCCACGTTGCGGTAAGCCCGGTGCCGTTTGGCGGAATGGAACACCAGTCAATGACAACGGTCAATCGTCGGTGGTTGGTAGGGGATCAAGAACTTGGATACGCGCACGAAGTAGCGCACCAGTGGATTGGTGATGAAGTTACATGTGCAACCTGGGCCGACATCTGGCTCAATGAAGGAGGCGCAGCGTGGGGCGAAGCTCTCTGGGCAGAGCACTATGGAGGTAACTCTGGCTACATGAATGTTCTGTGGGCAAAGCGCGGACAATACATGTTGGTCGGACTCCTTGAGCCACCGATTTACGACATACCGATCGGCATCATCTTCAACGTTAACACAACGTACTACAAGTCGTCATGGTTCTATCATATGATGCGACGTATGGTAGGAGACGATGCATTCTTCCCAGCGCTGCGCTCATACATTGCCAACTACGCCAAGCGTTCAGCGCAGACATTTGAGTTCTTGGAGTTCCTGAAGAACGAGATCCCGAATCCGCCTGTTGCATGGTCGGACTTCTTCAATCAATGGCTCGTGAAAGCCGGTCACCCGATCTTCGATGCAGCGCTCCGTCCGCTTCCAGGGGGCGCACCGTTCGCATACCGTGTAACGATCTCTCAAACACAGTCGGCAGCAAACGTTCCTGATGTGTTTCACACGCCGTTGCGTGTTCGCATTCTCGGTCCGGGCACAACACGTGATACCGTGGTCGTGATGACACAGCGAACACAGACGATTGATATCGATCTTGGTTGGGTTCCACGTGAGATTGTGCTCGATCCGGAGAACGACATCCTCTGCGAAAAGCAATCGTCGGTTGTATCCTTTGATGGTCGTGAGAGCGATGCCGCACAGATGCGCGTACTTGGTCCTCACCCCGTTACACAGGGGCAGCCACTCCGTGTGATGTCGTCCTTTGATGGAGCTGTGAACGTGCGTGTCGTCTCCGTGACGGGAGAAGTGGTTGCAACGCATGAACTGCCATCTGGCGTGTCGCACATGAATACGTCAATACTCATGCCAGGCACCTACGTCCTAACGACAGCTGGTGGACGCTCAGAGATGCACCTTCCATTCATCGTTACTGGTCGGTAATCATCTATGCAACACGACATCGCATCGCTCCGCAAGGAATACAAGCGTGAAGAACTCACCGAAGAATCAGTCGCAGTAAACCCGTTCGATCAGTTTCGTGCGTGGTTTGATGAAGCGCTCGCAGCGCAACTCCCAGAGCCAACAGCCATGACGCTCGCCACTGCGGATACACACGGCGTCCCGTCGGCGCGCACAGTGCTCCTCAAGGGTGTCGACGAAACTGGCTTTGTGTGGTATACGAATTACGCCAGTGAAAAGGGACAGTGCTTGGAGCAGAATCCTGTTGCAGCACTCTTGTTCTTCTGGCCTGAGCTCGAGCGCCAAGTGCGCATTTCTGGTACCGTCGAGCGCGTATCTCGCTACGAATCAGAAGCATACTTCCATTCACGTCCGCGTGAAAGCCAGCTTGGTGCGTGGGCATCACATCAGAGTACGGTCGTTGCATCACGCGAAGATCTTGAGCAGTCCTTTGCTGCGATGCAGCAACAATTTGCTGACGGAGAGATCCCGCTACCGCCAACATGGGGAGGCTACAGACTATCACCGCTGCGCATTGAGTTCTGGCAGGGACGTCCATCGCGGATGCATGATCGCATTCGATACCGTCGAAGCGACGGTGGATGGGTCACCGAACGTCTAGCCCCGTAACGAACGCGTGTTATGAGCGCAGGCGTGGGTCTGTTGCATCGCGCAGTGCATCGCCGATGAGGTTGAACGCACTCACGGTGATGAAGATCATCGCGCCCGGGAAGATTGCCAGCCACCACGAATACGTGCTTGATCGCGCGTGATGTAACACGCTTCCCCACGTAACGACTGTTGGCGGCACACCGAAGCCCAAGAACGACAACGCGCTCTCGAACAAGATTGCGCTTACGATACCGAACGCTGCATAGATCAACACCGGTGCGATCGCATTTGGCATTACGTGACGGAAGATGATGCGTGGCGTTGAGTATCCGAGTGCCGTAGCAGCACTTACATAGTCGAGATTGCGCACACGCAGAACCTCGCCACGCATAAATCGAGCGATTGATGTCCACCCTGTTAGACCAATCAGCGCCATGATCAACCACAGCGTGCCAGATTCCACAAGCGCTACAATCGTGATGATCAGGAAGAAGCGCGGGAACGTGATCACGATTTCAATCAATCGTGAAATCAGGATGTCGATGCCGCCACCGAAGTATCCCGCTAGTGCGCCAAGCACGATGCCGATGGCTAGTGCGATGGACATCGCAACGAAGCCAATGCTCAGTGCATAGCGCGAACCATGAATCAAACCTGCCAGTACATCACGTCCGAGGTGATCTGTGCCAAGCCAATGCGCAGCTGAGGGTGCACGCTCGGCGAGAGTCACCAGGCGCTTATCTGTGCTACTAGGCGCATACGGTATAGGCGGGAAGACGGCCCAATCATACGGTAGTGCTTTCCAGTCAGCTGTAGCGAACTCACCACTCCACTTACTAACTCCGAGTGCCACACCGATCTCTTGGACGGCAGGGAAGCTCACGCTGCCGCGCAACGAGCACACGAGCGGCTTATCGTTTGAAAGGACGTCAGCAAGGAGTGCGACCACTGCTATTGCGCCGACGACCCACATGCTGACCATACCGAAGGCACTCTTTCGAAACTGACGGCGGACGAACGCGCTGTAGCTCTCGCCGTGGTTTACATTCACAACGGGCAATGTTGGTGTCGTACTCATCAGGATGCCTTTCGTCCGTAGGAGATACGAGGATCGGCAATGCTATACAGGAGGTCAGCCACGAGCATTCCCACAAGCGTCAGAACCGCTGATACCGTAAACACGGCCATAATCATCGGATAGTCGCGAGCTACGAGACCCTTGAATGAGAGCTCACCCATGCCTGGAATCGAGAAAATCGACTCAATAATCACCGAGCCTCCGATGAGGTTTGGGATCAGTGCTGCCACGAGGGTGATCAACGGTATCAATGCGTTGCGCAATGCATGACTGTAGATCACGGTGCGCTCGGCAAGCCCCTTTGCACGTGCCGTTCGCACATAGTCTTGACGGATCACTTCGAGCATCGACGAGCGCATCTGACGTGAGATAAACGCAAAGTCAGCGTACACATAGACAATCATCGGTAAAGCAAGGTGCCATCCGTAATCGAGCCACTTCTTCCAGAATGGCCAGTTGGTCGAAAAGCTTGGCGACCGCAAACCGCTCGACGGGAAGATTGACACGAATTCGGGATTCGCGAAGAAGGTCAGTGCTAGTGTACCAATCCAGAACACAGGAAGTGAATACAACGCGAAGAGCACAAACGTTGAGAGTCGGTCTGCTAGCGTTCCAGGATGCGTGGCACTGTAGACGCCCAGTGGAACGGCGATCAGGTAGGCGATAATGATCGCAATCAGATTCATTGTGAGTGTTACCGGAACGCGTTCCACCATCTTGTCATAAACTGGTCGATTATCCTGGAATGATCGCCCAAAGTCCGGACGTCCAGTCCAGGCAGCAGCCGACCACTGTGTTGTGCCATTGGCGAAGACCTTTGACATGTCAAAACAGAGCAAGCCCCCTGTCCAGATCACATATTGTTGCCAGATCGGCTTATCCAGATGCCATTGCTCGCGGAGCAGCTGTGCGCTCTTATCGTTGAGCGTGCTATTTCCGCGCATTCCGCCCTCAGACCCCTGACCAACCTTCGAGGCAGCGGGATCGCCAGGAGCCAGGCGGCTCACACCGAAGGAGATCAGTGTGATAATGAACAATGTGGGCAGGAAGAGCACCACACGTTTGAGAAGGTATTGCCACATAAGAGGCGAAGATACGCCCTTACGAGATTACCCCAGCACCGTTAGAATGCGTTTCGATGATGGCGGATTTCTGTGGCGCCATGAATGAGCTCGACAGCTATCATGTCGAATCGCACGGGACATCCGTGGCGTCGGTGATGCGCGATCCAGGCCTCGGCAACGCGGCGAATTGTGCGAAGCTTGCGTGCCGTGAGGGACTCTTCCGGACTTCCATATCCGCGTGCGCGACGAAAGCGTACTTCGACGATTACAAGCGTACCGTCGTGCTCAGCGACGATATCAAGCTCTCCCATGTGTTTGAATGTGTAGTTCTGATCGAGGATATCATAGCCGTGCTCACGCAGATAATCGGCAGCTATTTGCTCGGCTTCACGTCCGACGGATACCTTGTTCATCGGAACCTCCCGATATTTGCACACGATGATTGCACAACTCACAGGGCGCGTAGCCCACGCACAAGGAATGGACGTCGTCATTGACTGCAATGGCGTAGGCTATGCGGTGAGTGTGCCGTTGTCGACAGCTGATGTCGTTCCTGCAGTCGGACAAAACGTGACCTTGTTCACGATCATGGTTGTCCGGGAGGATGCCATGAGTTTGTTTGGCTTCGCAACCACGTCGGAACGCGATGCTTTCCGTCTGCTTACATCCATTCAGGGAATCGGCGGACGTATCGCGCTCGGTATGCTCTCGGCTACATCGATTGCCGAACTCCAAGCTGCTATCATCGGCAGCAACGTGATCGCCTTGCAGCGTCTGCCAGGGATCGGGAAGAAAACGGCTGAGCGTCTAGTGATTGAGCTGCGTGACAAGTTCCTGCACATCGTGCCGGGAGCGCAGCTGCACGCAACAGGTGGCACTGCGCAGCATGTTGAAGATGCCATCTCGGCGTTGCAAGCACTTGGGTTCACTCGTGCGGCTGCAGAGAAATCCGTTAAGGCCGTGCTCGCATCGCATCCAGAAGCGCAGGACTCTGCTGATCGGTTGATTCGATTAGCGCTTCAATTCACCAGCTAATCATCTCCATGCAATTGCTGATCATTCCCGCGATCGATCTCACCCAGGGCCATGCCTTGCGATGTATTCGTGGTGTTGAAGGCACAGAGCAATTGTACTCTGAGATTAGCGATCATCCTGTTGAATTGGCACAACTGTGGCGTCGTGAGAATGCCAAGTGCATTCACGTGACCGACATCGATTCACTTCGTGGCGAGTATGATCCCCGCAACACACAGTCTGTTATCGACATGCAGCGTGCGGTGGATGTTCCAATCCAATTCATCTCCCGACAGCAGTCGATCGACGAGTATCGTGCATTACTCGAAGCTGGCGTGTATCGCGTAGCGATCAATGTTGAAGCATGGAATGCTCCCGAGGAAACAGCTGCGCTGATTCGGAGTTTTGGTCCGAGTCGCGTCATCGTTAGCGTACGCGGCCATGACGGTGCAATCGATGTTGGGGATGGACAACGCATTGCCGACGACGTGTACATTCGACATGTCGCATCACTAGGTGCGCAGCGCATCATCTACACCGAGGTCGACTGGGAGGGGAATCTCAGCGGCGAGGACATCGACACCATCCTTCGCATTGCCGACGTTGCAAAGCTCCGCATCACGATGGCAGGGGGCATTGCATCGCCTGCACATTTGTGGGAGCTGCAATCGCGCGTGCCGCGCAATGTAGACAGCGTTGTGATCGGTCGTGCGATGTATGAGAACCGGTTCCCGTGTCAGAATATCTGGCGCATTGCCGAGGCGAAACTCGAGCCTGAGATTCACGCACACGCAACGCGGGGGAATGTCCAGTCGTCAATATCGATGCTTGAAGCATCTCGCGCGTCAAGCGAAAAATCAGACGAGCAATAGCGGACTACGGCAGGGCGTAGCTGACGCCTGCATGAACCCCAAGGAGCCCGTAGCCATCATCAATGGCAGCATACGTGTAGCGTCCGCTTACATCAATATCAATGGCATCAGAGAGCGGAATCATCACGCCAAGTGATCCACCGTACGAGCCACGCACGGCCGAGACCTCGTCGATTCGGATTGGCATGTTGTTGACCAGCTCATTGAGAGTGAGGAATCCCAGGCCCACTTCACCCTGCGCGTACGGCGTCCACCCGTGCTTAAATGCGCGAAACCTCGCCGTAGCTAGCAGCTGGTAGTAGGTTGTCATATATTCCGAGAAGTCGCTCCCATCCGAGCCACGTCCTAGCTTCGATTGCATCCAGGTGCCGCGTGCACCGATACGCCAATGATGACGATCTAGCTGGACCTCATACCCTAACGCGAATCCAATGCCTGGAGCTGCACCCAAGCTATCGGCCAACAATCCGACCGGCGCTAGGTAGCTCAGGGAGGCGGGAAGAAACGTTCGACCCGATTGTGACCATGCCGATACGCTTGCAAGCACGCACAGAGTTATCACACAGAGAAACCGACGCATGGTACCATCCTTGCAGGAGAAACAATTGTTCGAAGATAGGTAACACACGACCACGCTGGGAAGACGTTGAATTCTCGTATGTTTGCTCGATTCAGGACGTACGCGATCGATAGGAAACAAGAAGGACAGCAATGCCCCAAATCATCATTGATGGTCGCATCATCGAGGCAGCCCCAGGCAAGACCATTATAGAGGCCGCACTCGACAACGGGATTACAATCCCGCACTTTTGTTGGCACCCTGCACTGACTGTAGCGGGGAACTGCCGCATGTGCCTTGTGAATGTCGGCACTCACAAGAAGGACACCGATGGCTCGCTGATGTTCAGCGACGACGGAGTTCCAGTGGTCAACTGGTTCCCCAAGATGCAGATCGCCTGTGCCACACCGATATCGGATGGCATGATCGTCGACACGTCAAGCGAGAAGACCGAAGGTGCGCAGAATGCCGTGATGGAGTTCTTGCTCATCAACCACCCGCTGGATTGTCCGATTTGTGACGAAGCGGGTCAGTGCAAGCTCCAGGAGTACGCGTTCATGCACTCCAAGGGCAAGAGCCGATTTAACGAAGAAAAGACACAGAAGGAAAAGCGTGTCGAGCTTGGCCCGAACGTCATGTTCGACGGCGAGCGTTGCATTTCATGCTCGCGTTGCATCCGCTTTGCTGATGAAGTTGCAAAGCAGCCGGTGCTATCCTTTGTTCAGCGCGGTGATAAGGTTACAATTCGCACGTTCCCTGATACAACGTTCGACAGCGAGTACTCGATGAACGTCATTGACATCTGTCCGGTAGGTGCCTTGACGAGCATGGACTTCCGTTTCAAAGCTCGTGTATGGGAAATGTCATTTACCGACTCGATCTGCCCGGACTGCGCTCGTGGTTGCAACATCAAGATCGGTGTGATGAACAACGAAGTGCTCCGCACCGAGCCACGCACAAACATGCACGTGAATACCTACTGGATGTGTGACACAGGCCGCCTGTCGGCACCAGCACGCGTCAACGAAGCACGTTTGGATGGTCCGATGATCCGCACGAACGGACAGTTAGCGAGCACAACATGGGATGAGGCAATCGAAGCAGCCGCCGCTGCGTTGCGCAATCTCAAGGGATCGCAGATCGCCGTGATTGGATCGGCGCATGCGTCGAACGAAGACAACTACATTCTCTCGCGCCTGGCACACGACGTACTCAAGACAGGCAACGTTGACTACATCAAGCACAATGATCACACGTTCGGCGACGACGTCCTCCGTGTGAATGACAAGAGTCCGAATGCCATTGGCGCCCACACTGTTGGCATCGCGCCACGTGGCGACGGACACGGCATCGACGCTGTCGCAGATCGTATCAAGCGTGGCGAAATCAAGGCCTTGATCGTGATGGCTGAAGATCTCAGCGCGCATCCATCACTTGCCGACGCGTCAGCGGGTGTTGATACGCTTATCGTCCTTGGCTCACACGACACCGTCACGGCCAAGCAGGCAAACATCCTCCTGCCGATGTCAACATGGGCAGAGTCGGAAGGAACGTTCACCAACATGCTGCACCGCGTGCAGCGCTTCGAGCCTGCAGTTGTTACGAAGGAGAACCTTCGTTCGATGGGCATGAAGATGAGCCGTTGGGATAAGTTCGGTGCTCCGAACGATCGTTGGTCGAACGGTGAGCAGCGTAACTGTCGTCCAGCATGGAGTGTGCTCCGCAGCATTGCGAAGCAGCTCGGTGCAACATGGACCTATACGTCAAGCTCTGATGTCTTTGCAGATA
>CAMCXP010000049.1 GCA_945883395.1 Melioribacter roseus P3M-2 | reverse complement strand
GAAGCTAGCCTTGGCCGCCGTTGAACCATTCCTCCCCGCAATTGAGCGATTGCAAGGTGTTGCCGATGGTGTGATCACCGTGAAAGGTACGACTCCCGATAACATCGATCTTGGTGGAAACGCACGCTTCGCGAAAGCAACGTTCCTGTCGTCCGCTACAAACATATTGTACTCAGCCGATGGAGTGCTGCACCTTGATGGATCAGAACTTCACCTCGATACGATCGTGGTGCGCAATATGGACCGCGACCGTAAGCGGGGGATAGCGTATGCAAATGGTGTTGTGGTGTTTGACGGACTCAGCGTTTCGAGTATGGACTTTACGCTTCGGTCGCCGGGAATCCTCGTGATGAATAAGGCGTCGCAAGCGCGGAGTCCAAAGGTCTTTGGTGATGTCATCATCGCTGCGGGTGTTAACGGACTTGCACCGATTCGTTTCCACGGTAAACTTGATGCGCCAAGGCTTGAGGGCGATATCCAATTGCTTTATGCCGACATTATGTTCCCTCAGGAGCGATCGACGACGAAGGCGCGCTATACAGCATTTGAGTATCAGCGTTCATCAGATACATCACGCCGTTTCTCCAGTGTTCTTGATGCGGCTGCACCGCGTATGCGCTTGCTGTCTGACAGCGGAATGTCTGTGACGTCGACCGCGCAGGCAGCTATCGAGCAAGTGGTCAAAACCACCACCGCGGCATTCGTTGATCTTCTTCGCTACGACCTCAACATCTATCTCAAGGGGCGTACGATCATGACGATGGTGTTCGGTGTGATGGAAATCCTCATTGCCGATCTCGAGCCAGTCGATCAGAAAGTGCCCCTGGTGTTCACTGGACGTTTCCTTGACAACAGCACGAATCTTCGTGGACGTGTACGTGTAAAAGAGGGAACGTCGACGTATAAGTTCTATAAGCCGTTCTTGGCCAGTGGGACGCTCGACTTCACGTCTGGTGGTATTTCGAATCCGTCGTTGGATCTCAAAGCGGTGTATCGTGATCGGCGGACACTTGCCAGTGGCGACCAGGAAGACTTCCGCGTGGAAGTTGCTATCAGTGGTACAAAACAGAAGCCTATTACACGATGGTCCGTCTACCGACGCGATCGGAAGCAGGAAGGCGATTCTGCAAAGATTACCGGTGATGCACTCATGCTCATCCTGCTCAACAAGACACAAGACGAATTGGTGTCAAGCGGGCAAGGTAATCTTGTTGGTGAGGTTAATGGTGCGATGTCTGCGATGGCAACAAGCGCCCTGGGAGACATCCTCTCCGGTATTGGAGGCATCGTACAGTCCACACAGATCGACCTGGGGTCCGATCTCAACCAGTCCCGACTCACCGTGTCGGGACAGCTCTGGAGCGACGTCACCTATCGACTGACTGGGCAGATCAGTGACTTCGCTGGTAACAGTACATTCACCATCACCGTGCCGTTCACGGTGTTATCCGACGCCGAGGCCATGCGCTACTTCATGCTTGATGTGTCCCGTAGCGTTAACAACAACGGGAACATCACACGCTTCCAGCGATTGTGGGAGATTAAGCTCGGTGCTCGCTTGCCTTAGCCTTAGGCAAGTTCTTTCAGCAGCTCACGCGCAATCACGATGTGCTGAATCTCGCTTGTGCCTTCGTATATCTCGGTGATCTTTGCGTCGCGCAGATAGCGCTCAACCAGGTATTCACGCACGTAGCCGTAGCCGCCATGAACCTGGATTGCTTCGAGTGCGCAGTGCACAGCTGTCTGCGATGCAAGCAGCTTAGCTTGCGCTGCAGCTTTGATGTAACTCTTGTGCTGGTCCTTAAGGAACGCAGCCTTGTACACGAGCATGCGAGAAGCTTCGAGACGCGTCGCCATGTCGGCAATCTTGAGCTGGATGGCTTGCAAGTCTGAAATCGGCTTACCGAATGCCTTGCGCTGTGTTGAGTACAAAAGCGATGCATCGAATGCACCCTTTGCAATCCCGAGGGCTTGTGCAGCAATCCCGATGCGTCCACCGTTGAGCGACTCCATGGCAATTTTAAAGCCCGTGCCAACGCCACCAAGTACCTGATCGTCTGGAATAAACACGTTCGTCAGGCCAATCGAGCAGGTGTCGCTCGAGCGAATGCCCAATTTATCCTCTTTCAGTCCAGGCTCAAAACCCGGCGTGTTGTTCTCGATAATGAAGCACGAGATACCCTTGTGGCGCAGCTCGCGATTTGTTTGCGCCATAACAAGGTACGTGCTTGCTGTTGTGCCGTTCGTGATCCAGTTCTTTGTTCCGTTAAGAATCCATCCGCCATCAACCTTTTCAGCGGTTGTATGCTGCGATGTTGCGTCGGATCCTGCCTCGGGTTCCGACAGACAGAACGCGCCGTGCACTTGGCCACTGGCCAGCGGCCTGAGCCAGCGTTCCCTCTGCTCATCAGTGCCGTACGTATCGATACCCCAGCAGACGAGAGAGTTATTGACCGACATGATAACACCAACCGATGCATCAACGGCGGAGATCTCCTCCATCGCGAGCACATAGCTCATCGCATCGAGTCCGGAACCGCCCCATTTCGGGTCGATCATCATGCCCATGAAGCCGAGTTCGCCCATCTTCTTCACGATGTCCGTCGGGAACGTACCCGCCTTATCGCGTTCGATGGACGTTGGTGCGACTTCCTCACGCGCGAAGTGGCGTGCGGTGTCGCGAATCATTTCATGAGTCTCGGAAAGCTGGAGCGTGAACATGACGCGGGCCTGTCGAAAAACGTTAATAAAGAACGCGCAAATTTACGAAACACCGGAGTGCGTCGTGGAGTTCACGCCTGACGAGTTATGCACGTGCGACCGTTCCGAGGACAACCGCGGCGCGCGCACCGGTTACTGATGGGATGTTTCCGGGCAGACCCTGCAACGTACACCAGCCGAGGTAGGCAAAGGCCATGGCTTCCTTTGCATCTGCATGAGGGTGTATGTGCACGACCGAGCTCAATCCACGCTCAGCGCACTGCGCCTGCAAGCGTTCCATGAGGTAGGCGTTCTTTACACCACCACCTGAGGCAATGATCGTTGCTGTTGAGGGGGCATATCGAATGACATGATCAGCAATAGACCATGCAGTGAGTTCGGTCATGGTGCTAAGTACATCTTCAAGTGGGGCAGATGGGTGCGCGTAGCGCGTGATCAATCGGCGTGCCTCAGCCTCCGAGAACACTTCACGTCCAGTCGACTTCGGTGGGGCGACCGCGAAAAAGGGCAGGCGCTGCATCTCCTCGAAGAACGACCGAGTAACCACACCTGCGCGCGCAGTTGCACCATTGGCGTCGTAGGACATCCCAAAGGTGATGCGAGCAGCGGCATCAATCCACACATTGCCAGGTCCTGTATCGAACGCGCGTGTGGTTGTCGCATCAGCGCAGGCAGGCAGAATCGTGATGTTCGCCATACCGCCGATGTTAAGCGCTACGACATCATGATCGCTTGCCAGTGTTACCACATCGAACACCGGAACCAGGGGAGCCCCTTGTCCGCCAAGTGCGATATCGGCATCGCGGAAACCCGATACAACAGGAAGACCGAGCAGTGCAGAGAGTGCCGAGCCCGAAGCGGCTTGCCATGTCGACACCGGTGGGTGGTGCCACAGGGTTTGACCATGGATCGCAACGGCTTCTATGGCGTGCGTGACTTGCAAATCTCGGATTGCCGATGCGTAGTCATGCGCAAGGGCAAACGGAATATCACAGAGATCCTGCATCGAGGCCTGCTCAGACACAGCTGCACGTATCATGGCGATGGTGTCATCTGCGTAGGGGTAGGTCGAATATGCAACAAGGGAGATCGCGTGGCGATCTCCCTTGTGTTGAATGTCGCAGACTGCTACGTCGATCGCATCGAGCGACGTGCCCGTCATAATTCCGGCAACGAGCATTATGGCGTAACGATCAGATCAGAACGACGAATATCGCCGGAATCCTTGCCGAAATTGGCCAGTTGTGGCTTCGAACGGTCGACCTTTTCCTGAATGTACATCAGTGCCTTCATCAGCGCTTCTGGACGAGGTGGGCAACCGGAAACGTAGGCATCGACGGGCAGAAACTGATCGATACCTTGCACGACAGGGTACGAACGGAACATCCCACCCGTTGATGTGCACACACCCATCGCAATGCACCACTTTGGATCTGGCATTTGGTCCCACACCTTCTTCACAACCCAAGCCATCTTGTACGTTACCGTGCCGGCAACGATCATCAGGTCGGCTTGACGTGGTGAAAATGAGAAACGTTCGGAGCCAAAACGCGACGAGTCAGCGCGTGGTCCACCGAACGCCATCATCTCGATTGCACAGCACGAAATACCCATCGGCATCGGCCAGAGGGAATTTTTCTGAGCCCACGTGACGAGAGATTCGACTGTTGTTGTAACAAAGCCGTCGCGTGCGATCTGATCGTTCAATCCCATTTGAGAGCACCCTTTTTAAGTACGTAGAGGTAGCCGCTGAACAGAAGTACCATAAAAAGCACCATGGCGGCAAGTCCATATCCACCAAGCTCGCGCATCTGCACGGCCCAAGGATACATGAACACAATTTCGATGTCGAACAAGATGAACATCATAGCTACAAGGTAGAACTTCACCGTGAAGCGCTCACGAGCTGTCTTCACTGGCTCCATACCAGACTCGTAGGTAGAGAGTTTCGCACGTGTGCTCCTGCGAGGGCCAAGATATTCCGCCGCGAAGATGTTTGTCAGACCGAAGATGATGCCAATGATGATCATGACCATCAGGGGCACGTAGTTGACAACGGTTGGAGCTTGTTCCATAGCACGAGTGTTTGGTTGGAGACGATAACAAAGATACAATCTCCAAAGGTTCCATCCAGCGTGGTCCGTAACTTCGTTCATGACTTCAGTCTTCGCGCTTGAATGCCCGCCCGTCGCTACGTGGTGCTACATGGTAAGTTCACCCGACACAGGCACGGCGTATGTGATCGACGCCCCATACCAATCGGCGCAATATGTCCTGGCCGAGGCCGCACGCTTGGGCGTGCAGATCACCGACATCTTGCTCACTCACACGCATTGGGACCATACCGCCGACTGCCGTGCGATCCAAGACGCAACAGGCGCTCGGGTCGTGGTTCATCATGACGATCTCTATCGTCTTGCCGACCCAATGAAGCATACCATCTGGCCCTTGCCGTTTGTGATACAACCGGTTGAGACAGTCTATTGCATCACCAACGATACATCCCTTATCACGCCGTCCGGCGGCATGCCGCCCCTGCGAGTCCTCCATACCCCTGGGCACACCGAGGGTGGTGTGTGCTTTGTCGATGATTCCACGCAACGCGTGTTTGCCGGCGATACGCTCTTTGCCGGTAGTGTTGGCAGGGTAGATTTGCCAGGGGGCGACGAAGAAACACTCATTCGCTCCATTCGAGAAGTCCTGTTTCTCCTCGACGATACCTTCCAGGTGTTCCCGGGACATGGCCCAACGACAACCATCGGACACGAGCGTACAACGAACCCTTTTGTGGGTGAGGCAGCAAGATGAACAACCTTTCATCCTTCCTTCATGAAGTCCACACCATAAAGCATCTACTTTCGCATAGTGCTTTGGTACTCATCGTGTGTGTGCTGACATCGTGCTACTCGTTCCGGGGTGGAAGTGTTCCTGAACACATTTCAACCGTCTCCATTAATTCGGTTATTGACCGAAGTGGATTTGGCGACCCTACATTTCGCGAGTTCTGCACGGAGACGCTCGTACGACGATTCCAAAGCGACAACACCGTTCAGGTAGTTGAAGACAACGGTGATGCTCGGATTTCTCCTCTTCTGACTCGTGTACAAGATCAAATTGTTACGATTCAAACGGGTGATCTCGAGAATCAACGACGCATCGTCGTGGCAGTCGAAGTCGAGTACTTCGATGCTGTGAAGAACAAGGTAGTGTGGAAGAAGACGTTCGAAAATTTCGACGTCTATGATGTGACTGACGCTACGGAGGGCAGGCGACTCGCTGCCGACCGTGCGATCCGACGCATCGCCGACGACATACTCCTTGCGGTGGTCTCCGACTGGTAAGCGGTCTTCTCCCGAAGATGTTTCGACTGCTCTTGTATCACCAGGGTTCAACTCCGTCCATGGAAGATTTCCTTCTCGGCGCTTACTTCATATCGCTGTGCGTGCTGTTTGCATTTGGTTTGCACGGCCTTGTGATGATTTACTACTATCACAAGACGCAGAAAATCATCCATAAGGATCCACCAGTATCAACTGAAGAGTTGCCGCTGGTCACAATTCAGTTACCGTTCTACAACGAACTATATGTTGTTGATCGTTTGGTCGAAGCAGTGTGCGCGATCGAGTATCCAAAGGATCGTCTCGAGATTCAGTTGCTCGACGATTCGACAGACGAGACAGTCGAACTCTCGATGAAGCTGGTGGAGCGATTCCAGCTCGAGGGATTCGACATCAAGCATATCCACCGTTCCAATCGTCAAGGGTATAAGGCAGGTGCTCTCAAAGAAGGTCTTGCTGTTGCACGGGGCGAGTATGTTGCAATTTTTGATGCTGACTTCGTCCCGCACCCAGATTTCTTGATGAAGACGGTGCCGTATTTCACCGATCCGGAAGTCGGCATGGTTCAGACGCGGTGGGAGCACCTTAACGAGGAATACTCGTTTCTGACGCGTGCTCAAGCACTTGCTCTCGACGGTCACTTCGTGATTGAACAGCAGATTCGTCATAAGGCAGGCTTCTTTATCAACTTTAACGGTACAGCCGGCGTGTGGCGCAAGGCGACGATTATCGACGCAGGTAACTGGCACAGCGATACGCTAGCTGAAGACCTCGATCTGTCGTACCGTGCACAACTCAACGGATGGCGCTTTGTGTTTCTTAACGACGTGACATCGCCGGCGGAACTGCCTGCAGACATCAATGCGCTTAAGACACAACAATTCCGGTGGACAAAGGGTGCAGTCGAGACGGCGAAGAAGCTTCTCCCAACAGTTTGGCGGAGTAAGCTGTCACTCAAACACAAGCTCGAGTGTACCGTGCACCTGACGAGCAACATTGTGTTCCCGTTCATCATGATGGTTGCATTCTTGAATGTTCCGATCGTGATTATCAAGAATGAAGTTGGTGGCTATGATGCGTTTTTCAGCATGATGTCCATTTTCGTGCTGGCAAGCATCTCGACATTCCTTTTCTATACCTATGCTCAGCGTGCCATTCACCTCGATTGGCAACGACGTTTGCTGTTGTTCCCAGTCTTTATGGCGGGTTCTATGGGCTTGGCCGTCAATAACACGCGTGCTGTGTTCGAGGCGCTCATTGGTCGTAAAACGGAGTTCAAGCGCACACCGAAGTACAAGATCGAAGCCAACAACGATGAGTGGCGCAAGAAGCGCTATGTGCAGACGAAGATAAGCTGGATCGTCTTCGTCGAACTTGCGCTTGCAGCATACTTTGTCTTTGGCATCGTTACGTCAATCTCGTACCTCGAGATAGCGGCGATTCCGTTCCAGTTGATGTTCCTCATTGGGTTCGGTACGGTGGGAACACTCTCTCTGCGCCACGCACTCGGGCGCTAAGCAAGCATCACGTGTTACGATTCAGTCTACTGCTCCAGCGCACTGTTGCTCCAGGAGTGTGGTGTCGTATGTTTGCCCAACACTTCTGAACTACATCTACCTGTATGAAACTTGTAACCTACTTCAACAACGCGTCAGAGCGACTTGGCATTCTTGCAGCAGACCGCATTATCGACTGTGCAAACGCACATGCGATGGCTCGCGAGATGGGCAATGCACGCCTGACATGCGATGCCCTTCCATCGGATATGCTGACGTTCCTCCGAATGGGAGATGCAGCGATGCACGATGCACGTACGGTGATGTCGTGGTTTCTCGTGGCCGATACGTCGACGCAACATCGTGTGTCGATGCAACAAGAGGGCGCGATACTGGGCTCGCCAGTGCCGCATCCAACATCAATGCGTGACGGCTATGCATTTCGACAGCACGTGGAAGCTGCACGCCGAAACCGTGGTGTTGAGATGATCCCTGAGTTTGACATGATTCCGATCTTCTACTTCACCAATCACCAAGCCGTATCTGGGCCTGGTGACGTGCATGTGCAGGATCTCCACCTCGGCAAACTCGACTTCGAACTCGAGTGTGCGATAGTGATCGGTAAGCAGGGACGTAACATCAAGGCGGCCGATGCGGATGCATACGTTGCCGGATTGATGGTGATGAACGACTGGAGTGCGCGGGATCTTCAGATGCTTGAGATGAAGCTCAACCTTGGTCCGGCCAAGGGCAAGGATTTTGCGACAACACTTGGTCCGTGGCTCGTAACACTTGATGAACTTGCCGACGTAACAACAACGACGCCTACCGGTAATCAGTATGACCTCGAGATGACAACGGTGATCAACGGGGAAGAGGTCTCGCGTGGAAATGTCAAGGATATGACGTGGACATTCGCGCAGATCATTGAGCGCGCGTCGTATGGTGTAACGCTCTATCCTGGCGATGTGATCGGCAGTGGAACGTGCGGCACCGGATGTTTCCTCGAGCTCAACGGATCAAAGGTATACGATCCAGCCTGGTGGCTTAAGCCCGGAGATGTGGTTACCTGCACAATTGACCGACTTGGCGCACTTGAGAATACGGTCGTGCTCGATACGGTGGCTACCAATCTTACGATGTAAGCTGGTTTAGCGTACGATCGTTATGTGCGCTGTGCGGAAGTATTGGTCGTCACCCCACGTCAACAAGTACTGACCCTGGGGGAGGTTCCCAATCGAGATGCGTTCACTCTGGGGCGATGTGATTGGTCCACCAACAACACGTGTGCCTTGCATCGAATACAGCGCCCATGTAGATGCCGACGAACGTGTCTGTTGATCACGCACGACCAGCATCGTTCCATCGATCGAACATTGTAGATCGCTGTGCGCATCCGTGATTGTCGTTTCATCGACGCTCACAGGCACATCGCTGACAAACGTCCCTGTGCCTGCAGCAAGGTAGAGTTTGCGCAGGACTGGCTCGAAGCGCAGAACCCATGCATTGCGCAGGGTATCGTCCAGCTCGTTCTGTCCCCATACGATGTCATCGAACCGGTCCCACGTGGTACCCCCTGTGGTCGATGCGAAGATCAGACCATCACCGACCAAGATTGTTGGACGATTGGAGATCCGAAATCCACCAACAACGACGTTCGTAGGGACATCTGTAACCTCGACCGACCAGAAACTGGTATCTGGAAATCCGATGCGGTTCCAGGTAGCTCCGCCATCGACCGTAGCCAACACACCACCGTTGTTGCCGAGCGAGTCAGGTGACGTCACAGAGACAACGGCATATCCCATCCGTGGGTTCTCACGAGAGAACACAATCTTCGGAATTTCTGCATCGCCACGGATTGCTGTTGCTCCATTGAGCACAGGAACAGGCCGCCAGGTAAGGCACCGATCTTCAGAGCGAAGGATACGTCCACCCTTTACGCCGAGAAAGAACACATTGCCACTGTCCGGCCGTTGCGCGATGGTGCACAGCTGTTGTGTCATGCCGCGCGAGATAACGCTAATGCTATCCCATGTTGCGCCGTTGTTTGTGCTCCGCCAGATTCCGTTATTGGTTGTGCCGCGTGCCGCGTAGAATGTACCGGGAGTATCATGCGATTCAAGAATGGCCTCGGAGACAAACCACATGCGCCCATTTCCAGTTGTGTCGTTGAGCGCGCGGTTCCATGTAGCTCCACCATCAGTTGAACGCCGAATGCCATCGAAGGAGAAGCCCCCTGCCAGCATGACGTTCGTATCAGCATGTGAGATAGCGAGTGACGTGATAAAGTTCAAAACGTCTGTGCTGCCAATCTCGAAACGATACCAAGACCAGCCTGCATCCCATGACCGATAGATCTGATTCGCCCAATTCCCAACTGTGAGACTGCGCGGATTCTGTGGATTGACCACGATCGTATGCGATAGAACTGGATTGAGCAGTTTCCACTGCTGCGCATGGACTGAGCTCATGCCAAGAGCAAGGCAGACGGCAAGAACACACAGGTGGCGATGAAATCGCATGCGAGGATACTCCAGAAAAGGGGGTTACCGCTGAATCACGATTGCGGCACGCTGTGTGCCAGACACAACCGATGCAACGTATGTGCCACGTGGTACAGCGGGGAACGCTATCCGCTGCTCACTGCTAGCTTCACACTGAAGCTGCGTAACAACACGACCAAGCATGTCGGCAATCACAATAGTTGCACCGACAGAGGGGTCTGCGAGCATGACACGGAGTGCGTCTCCATGTAAGTCGATGGACAGTGCTCCTGACTGCTGTACGGTTGGTTCGTTCACAGATGTCACTGCCGTTGAGCGATACACGCCGCATTCGGTAGCCATCAAGATTTCCGGCCTTCCGTCGATCTCTGTGCGTGCAAATCCCCATACGTTAGCCGAGAGGACGTCTAATTCATTGGGAACCCACTCGACGCTGCTGAGGTCTTGCCATGTTGTACCACCATCAGGTGAACGATAAATAATTGAATCTCCCTTGAGCTCTGGAAGGCTGATCGATGTCGAGGCACCGCCGACAAAGATCTCATCGCCGCTCTTGGTTGGGTAGATTTCGAGAGCGTTAACCGCAGTGTCAGTGAACTTCATTGGTTCCCACGTGATGCCATTGTCGTCGCTAACGTGAAGGCCACCATTCGTAACTGGCACTTGACTAAATCGGACGGCTGCATATACTCGTCCTGGTGTTTTCGGGCTAAAGCGAATATGCACACCCTCTGCATCAGGCCACGTGCGGAGTGAATCAACTGCCGTCCACGATTGCCCTGCGTTTGTTGATCGGAACATGATTGCCCGTACGCCGGTTGCGAGCATCACCGAGGGATCCTCGGGATCTACGGCGATAGCGAACATCTTATCCGTTGCACTCAAGCCAGGAATTGCGCTAAGTGAATCCCACGTTTCGCCACGATCGTTGCTTTGATAGATGATGCCCGGGTTGCTTCGCATCAGGTACATCACATCTGGATTGGTGGGATTGACTGCGATTGCGCTTGCGCTCGGCACCTCACAGCGACGTCCCACGGGATCTGCGAAAACGCATTGCCATGTCTCACCACCATTAGTTGACCGATCAAGTCCGGTAAATCCGAGACCACCCGCATACATGATCGTCGTATCGACGGGGTGAAACATCACCGTTGTGATCAATGAGACACCGCCAGGATCGCCTACAAACAGCTCCTGCCAGGTTTGTCCACCGTCGAGCGACGAGAAGACTGTGCGCGCCATGTTACCTGCGAGCAGCGAGGCAGGATTCTTCGGATTAACAGCGATTGAATACGCCGCACGCTGAGGAAGGGCCATTTGCCACTCCTGAGCAGTAAGCCAGCTGGCATGTCCAAGTAGTGCGATGAAGAAGCAAAGACGGAGTATCATCAGCATAAACCCTGGGTAAAACGAAGAAGGGGCGGTGGACATTTCGTCCACCGCCCCAAGATAACGATTTCGTGATCTGTCGAGCGTGCTTAGCGCACGATGACAAACGGCTTCATCATGCGTGTGCCATTGACAACCAGCGCCACATTGTATGTGCCTGCTGGAAGTGTTGACGCATCTACGTTCATACCGTGCGCGCCCGCTGGAAGCTGCTGAGGAGCAACCGTTCCAACATTTGCGCCAAGCATGTTGTACACGTCGATAGATACTGTTGATGCATTATCGAGTGTGAAGCTGACTTGTGCCGAGCCAGAGACTGGGTTTGGCGAGATCGAGCTCATTGCGAATGCGTAGTTCTGCTCTTCTTCGACGCCAACGACTGCCGTTGTGCCGAAGTCGATGCTTGATTGGCTGTTGTAGATCAGCTGCGCAATTGGCTTTGGAAGAAGGCTTGTTACTGTGCCAAGACCTGTGCCGAGCATGCGGAGGAGTGCAATATCATCGACGCTCTTGACCACGTCTGGCATGTATGTGCGGAACGCCATGTCGTCATCGTCCGTGACGTTCTTGACCGCTGCCCAACTGTTGCTGCTTGTAGCGCGTGACGTAACGAAGATGTCTGTGTCGAAGATCTGTGTGAGCGGTTCAGCTTCTGTGTAAAGACCATTCGTTGGGCCGGTGAATACGCGAACACCGCTGAATTCCTTGACACGGCTCGGGTTGATATCTACCCACTTCACAACAATGTTCTTGCCGTCTGCCGTAACAGCAGATTGCAGTTCGTGACCGCGACCGTTACCTGTTACCTGGATTGCCGGTGCGCCGATTGCTTGCGAGATAGAGTCTTGAACGCTAACCATGTACGAGCCATACGCATTGAGCTCAGCAACCTTTGCGAGCGACCATGTACCCTTGTCGTACTTCGCTTCTGCAATGTTGAACGAGAGAACTGTGTCGATTTGCGACGGATCTGCAACGTCTCTCTGACCTGTTGCCAGGCGGATGAAGTAGGAGAACTGATCTGATCCCGTCACGATGAGCGAACCACCATCGTATGGCGTGTTGAAGTCAGTGACACTCGGCTGGAATGCAATGTCGCCGCCAGTTGCTTGGGCATACTGATCGAGAAGATTCGTTGGCATTACAATAGGGTTCGACCATGTCTTGCCTTGATCCGTTGACATCGACACTTCAACGGAACGCGATTCTTGATCTTCTGCAGGGATGTTGTTGAAGACTGCGTACAGCGTACCGTCCTTGTCACCTCCAAGTGCCACAGGTGCGTTGAACGATGAGTTCACGACCGTGCTTGGACGCCACTTATCGAGACCCCATGCAGCAGGGATAGTTGGAACTTGGCCGAAGTCTTCAACAACGAGGTTGAAGTTGAAGTATCCATACGCGCCATACTGGACGCCATCATCTGGATTGAGCGTACCAGCAAGGTGCACAGCGCCGCTTGTGTTATCACCATATACATCACCGAATTGGAACTCATAGCCAGCGCCTGGAGCTGCCTGATCGTTCAACGGGAGTTCATAGGCTCCGGCACTCGTGCGGTTCCACATGCTTGTACCGCCGTAATTCAGCGTCGGCATCGGGTATCGGATACCGTAGATCATCACTGGACACTGAGCTGGATCCGACAGATCGTCTGGATTAACCCAGCCAAGAACCGGCATACCGAAGAAGATGTCCGTGGAGTTGACCACGACATCGAAGTTCCACGATGCTCCGTTGTCAGCCGAACGAACGACTCCGAGCTCGACACCAGCAATCTGGTTCTGGAGGTTAAAGCTAGCCTTGTTACGCGCGAGGTTGAGCGTACCTGACGTTGCATCGTACTTAAAAATGTCGTTCGAGATCGTTCCGAATGGCCAGTAATGGAACTGTGCGCGGACATCCGTTGTAAAAATGCGCTTGAAGATCACGCCTTGCGTTGATTCCTCAGCTTTTACTGATCCCTGTGGCATGATGTCAGCCGGGGTCAGCGTCATTGGGACGCTGTTGACTGAATTGACCGAAGTCGTGGCAGGCTTCTGCGCGACACTGATTACTGCCGAGGCAGCAAACGTCGCAACAAGGAGAGCATGCTTCATTGTGTACTCCAAGAATGAAACGTGAAAGCGTAAAGATACGGAGTTAGGGGTATTTTTGTGGTTTGAGTTGTCACCATCACGAATGTTACCTACCATGACTTCAGAGCAGATTCAGCAGCTTCTCGAGCCGATCATTGATCCGGACCTCAACGTTACGCTTGGGGCCCTTGGTGCCATCCACGGAGTGGAGGTCGCTGGCGACCGAGTTCGGGTCTTCCTTGAGGCTGTTCAGCCCCTTCACTGGATTGCCCGGCGCCTCGACCACGACTGCAAGGCAACGATAGCGGCGCACTTCCCAAACGCTTCAGTCGACGTGCTTGTGCGCGAGCGGGGGATGCAGCTGCAACGAACA